>NZ_JBFHKV010000212.1:0-9585 GCF_041595215.1 Stieleria sp.
ATAACACGGTCCGATGCCTCGGTTGGTCGTGCCGATCGACTCACCACGCAGTGCGGTCGCGTTGATCTGGCGGTCTTCGGCCATGTGCCAAGGCATGACTAGGTGGGCCCGCTCGCTGATTTGCAGATTTTCGTCGCAGTTGACTCCGCGGGGGGCAAGCCCCTCCATCTCGCCGATCATGGTCTCGGGGTTGATCACCACACCGGGGGTGATCAGATTTTGGACCCCACGATGCAGGATTCCGCTGGGAATATGGTGCAATTTGTAGACTTCATCGCCGACAACCACCGTGTGGCCGGCGTTTGCTCCGCCCTGATAGCGGACGACCAAATCAAATTGTGAAGCCAGCAAATCAACTAATTTGCCCTTCGCTTCATCACCCCACTGCAAACCAATGACGCAAGTTCCCGACACCAGAATCACTCCGGAAAAATTGATGAGGCCGGGAAGATTTCGTTCCCCGGCGCAGAATCCCAGAGCCTAAGCCCCAACACCCCGAATGGCAACGGGAGAGAGAGAAGTTCCATTCCCTCTCTTAAAACTGCAACACTCCGCCTATACTCCCTCGGCCGGGCATGGCTTGCCCGTTACTAACGCTAGATTCCCCACCCTTACGGCGTCCTGATGTCGGATTACAACCTGACCCACCTGAAACAACTGGAAGCGGAGAGCATTCATATTTTCCGTGAGGTGGCTGCAGAATTTCAAAATCCCGTGATGCTTTACAGCGTCGGCAAAGACTCTGCAGTGCTGCTCCACTTGGCTCTGAAGGCCTTCGCTCCGGCTAAACCTCCATTTCCCTTGCTGCACGTGGACACGACGTGGAAGTTCAAGGAAATGTACGAGTTCCGGGACAACTATGTCGCCAAGGAACTGGGGCTGGATCTGATCGTGTACATCAACGAAGAAGGCTTGAAGCTCGACATCAAGCCGTGGGAGGACAGCGAGCGTCACACCGAGATCATGAAGACCGACGCCCTCAAGGCCGCTCTCGATAAATACGGTTTTGACGCCGCCTTCGGTGGGGCGCGACGCGACGAAGAAAAATCGCGGGCCAAAGAGCGGGTTTTCAGCTTTCGCGACAAAGGCCACCGCTGGGACCCCAAGAATCAACGCCCCGAGCTTTGGAACGTCTACAACGCACGCGTCAACAAGGGGGAGTCGATCCGCGTGTTCCCGATGAGCAACTGGACGGAACTGGACGTGTGGCAATACATCCATCTGGAAAACATCCCGATCGTGCCACTTTACCTGTCGACCAAACGCAAGGTCGTCGAGCGGGACGGGATCCTGATCATGCGCAATGACGACCGCATGCCGCTGTTGGAAGGCGAAGTCGAAGAGGAAAAGATGGTGCGGTTCCGAACGTTGGGCTGCTATCCGCTGTCTGGGGCGGTCGAATCCGAAGCGACCGACTTGGTGGACGTCATCCAGGAAATGTTGTTGACGACGACCAGCGAGCGACAGGGACGTGTGATCGACAAAGACGAAGGCGGGGTCGGCATGCAAAAGAAAAAAGAACGGGGCTATTTCTAGCCCTCGGTCACCGCCTTGTTCCACCGGTCCATCCGCCAACGCCTCGACCGCGTCACTCCCTCAACACCTTTCACCAGCAACCATGTCTCACCAGTCTGACCTCATCGCAACCGACATCAACGCCTATCTCAAGCAACATGAGAACAAGCAACTGTTGCGGTTCATCACGTGCGGCAGCGTGGACGACGGCAAGAGCACGCTGATCGGACGCTTGCTGTACGATTCCAAGTTGGTTTACGAAGACGAATTGGCCAAGGTCCAATCGGATTCCGCCAAACAGGGTTCGACCGGCGGAAACTTTGACCCGTCGCTGTTCATGGACGGGTTGAAGGAAGAGCGAGAACAAGGCATCACGATCGATGTCGCCTATCGATACTTCAGCACCGCGAAGCGAAAGTTCATCATCGCCGACACCCCCGGCCATGAACAATACACGCGAAACATGGCAACCGGCGCCTCGACCGCGGATCTGGCCATCCTGATGATCGATGCCCGTCACGGCGTGCTGACGCAAACCCGACGGCATTCGTTTATCGTCTCCCTGCTCGGGATTCGTCACGTCGTCGTGGCCATCAACAAGATGGACTTGATCGAGTTTTCCGAAGAAAAATACGAAGCGATTTGCGACGACTACCGGTCCTTCGCCACCCGTCTGGATCTGCCCGACCTGCACTTCATTCCGATCAGCGCGCTCAACGGTGACAACGTCGTCGATCGCAGCGAATTGATGCCCTGGTACACCGGCACGACGCTGATGGGTTTCCTGGAATCGGTTTACATCGGCAGCGATCGCAACCTGCAGGATTTCCGATTCCCCGTCCAATTGGTCAACCGTCCCAACCTGGATTTCCGCGGCTTCTGCGGAACGATTGCCTCGGGGATCATTCGTCCCGGCGAAGAGATCATGGTGTTGCCGAGCAAGCGAACCTCCAAAGTCAAATCGATCGTGACCTACGAGGGTGAACTCGAGGAAGCCTACGCACCGCTGGCGGTCACGCTGACCCTGGAAGACGAAATCGATGCCTCGCGCGGAGACATGATCGTTCGCCCGGGAAACCTTCCCAAGTCGCGAGATTCGATCCAGGCCATGCTGGTTTGGATGGGCGAAGAGCCGATGGTGCCCGGCAAGACGTACCTGTTTAAACACACCACGCAAACGGTTCCCGGAACGATCGACACGCTCAACTATCGAGTCGACGTCAACACGTTGCACCGCAGTCCCGCCCCCGAATTGGAACTCAACGCCATCGGCCGCGTCGGTATTTCACTGTCCGCCCCGATCCATTTTGATGCCTATCGCCGCAACCGTTCCACCGGCGCGTTCATCGTGATCGACCGGATCACCAACGCGACCGTCGCCGCCGGGATGATTCTGGATAAATCAGGTGACGGTGGGGCGAAATCGGTTTGGGACGAAGAGGAATCCGGCGATCGCGACGACAACGCACCGGTTTCCGCGGTCACCGCCGAAGAACGCGCCGCCCGGTACGGTCAACAACCGGCCACGGTGCTGCTGACCGGATTGACCGGGTCGGGCAAGACCGCGATCGGCCAAGCCCTGGAACGCAAGCTGTTCGACAGTGGTCGGGCCGTATCGGTCATCGATGGTGAGCACGTCCGCAAGGGCCTGTCCCGTGACCTCGGTTTTAGCGCCAACGATCGCAGTGAAAACCTTCGTCGCAGCGCACACTTGGCACACACGCTGAATGAGGCGGGGATGATTTGCATCGCCTGCTTCGTCGCGCCCAGCGAGGAGGTTCGCCAGAAAGTGGCCCGCGTGATCGGTGAAGACCGCTTCTTGGTCGTGCATGTGGCGACGCCGGTGGAAGTCTGTCGCCAGCGTGACGAGAAAGGCCAGTACGCCCAAGCCGACGCCGGTCAATTGCTGAATTTCCCCGGCGTCACGGCTCCCTACGACGCTCCGCCCAACCCCGATGTCACCCTCGATGCGTCCCAACAGACCATCGACGAGTGCGTCACCCAAATCATCGAAGCGCTACGAAAAAAAGCAATCATCAAATAAGTGGCGTAAGCTTCCAGCTTGCGTCCCCCGCCACAACAAGTGGCGTAAGCTTCCAGCTTGCGATCCCCCGGCAGGCATCATGCCTGCCCCACGGCAAACCCTCGTGCCGTTAAGATCGAGTGTTCCAATCGATTGAACACACGCCGAGGAGTCTCGATGATCGATCGCTTTCCCACTATCTTACGCTCAGCCCTTTGCGGTTTGCTTTTGGTCTTCGCCGCCGACCGGCTCGTTGCCGCACCGCCTGATTTGGACGACCCGGCAACGCAGCAGCGAATTCGTTCGCTCGTTCAACCGTATCTCGATTCCGAGCAAGTCGTCGGTCTTTCGTTGGGGCTGATCGCGGGGGATTCCTCCGCGACGTTTCATTTTGGCAAAACATCCCATCGCGGTGAAACGCCGACCGATCAAACGGTTTATGAAATCGGCTCGGTCTCGAAAGTCTTTACGGGAGTTCTGCTCGCCGACGCGGTCGTCCAAGACAAGGTCAAGCTGGACCAGGACGCCGCCGACCTGTTGCCCGCTGGTGCCAGCATGCCCGATTCAAACGGCAAGAAAATCACGCTGTTAGATCTTTCGATCCATCGGTCGGGACTGCCGCGATTGCCGAGCAACATGAAAAACGTCGGCGGTGAAAACCCCTACGCCGATTACACTTCCCAGCTCGCCCTCGAATTCTTGAGCGACTATTCGTTGACCCGCGATCCGGGCGACGAGATGGAGTACTCGAACTTTGCGGTTTCGTTTCTCGGTTATCTCCTCTGTCACCAAGCCGGCAAATCGTACGACCAACTGTTGTCCGAACGGATCGCCAAACCGCTGGGCATGACCAGCACCACGGTGACCGGCGATGCCGAAGTCCTCAAGCGTCTGGTGATCGGCCACAGCACTCCCGGAAAGCCGCATTCGACGTGGGAGTTTGCCGACATGCCCGGTGCCG
The DNA here is from genome assembly GCF_041595215.1 of Stieleria sp. Lineage (NCBI taxonomy): Bacteria > Pseudomonadati > Planctomycetota > Planctomycetia > Pirellulales > Pirellulaceae > Stieleria > Stieleria sp. The sequence goes on from NZ_JBFHKV010000212.1 coordinate 4,500, forward strand.
GCGGGATCCGCAGCACCGTCACGGACATGCTGCGGTTTGCCAAGTCGAATCTCGATCCGCCGGACGATGACTTGGGAAAAGCGCTTCAGCTTGCTTGGAAACAGCACCGCGGCGGTGACGCCAAGGACTTTGCGATGGGGCTCGGTTGGCACATCGCCCGAGACGGATCGACGCGGTGGCACAACGGACAAACCGGTGGATACCATGCAATGTTGTTCGTCAACCGCCAGGTTCCCGCGGCGGTCGTGTTATTGACCAACACGGCAACCATGGAAGTCGACGTGCTGGCCGAAGACTTGATCCGCATGTTGGCCGGTGCGGCCGTCGAGCCTCGAACGTTTCAGTCGACGATCGATGTGCCGATCGCAAAGATGAAACGATGCGAAGGCCGTTACCAAATCGCCCCCGGAGCCGTGTTCGATGTCAGCATTGTCAACGATCGAATGATGGTGCAATTGACCGGCCAGCCCGCGTTTGAAGTCTTTCCCAAATCCGAAACGGAATGGTTTTACAAGGTCGTCCGGGCCACGCTGACGTTTAAAGACGAACAGAACGGGCAATTTAAAGCGCTGGAGCTGTTTCAAAACGGCATCCGCGTCTCCGCCACGCGGATCGCACCGGCCGAGGCCGAATAACCGATCCGCCGATTGACGCCAACCCGCTGTCGCCAAACGAATCGCAGTTATTCTGTCAGCGGTTTGACGTGCCAGATTTCATCGGCGTACTGCTGAATCGTTCGGTCGCTGGAGAACCATCCGCTGTTGGCGGCATTGAGAATGCTCATCCGGTCCCATTGATCGGGCTTTTGGTAGGTTTCCGCGACGCGTTCTTGTGCGTCGATGAAGCTGCGCAGGTCGGCGATGGTCAGCCATTGGTCGTGCGGGTTTCTCAGGCCCGAGGTCAATTCGCCGAAGACACCGGGTTCGGAGCCGTGGAAATGACCACCTTCGAGCAATTCCATCACGCGGGCGATTGCGGGATCGGCGGCGATGATCGCGTTGGGGTCATAGCTCTTTCGCGTCTCTTGGGCTTCGGCGGCATTGAGTCCGAACAGGAAGAAGTTTTCGGCACCGGCCTTTTCGCGAATCTCAATGTTCGCCCCATCGAGTGTTCCGATCGTCAACGCTCCGTTCATCATGAATTTCATGTTGCCCGTTCCCGACGCTTCTTTGCCGGCGGTGGAGATCTGTTCGCTCAACTCGGTTCCGGGGCAGATGACTTCCATCGCCGAAACGCGATAGTTGGGGAAGAACACCAATCGCAGCAGATCGCGTGCGCGGGGTTCGCTGTTGACGACGCGGGCGACGTTGTTGATCAGTTTGACGATCAGCTTGGCCAAGTGATAGCCTGGCGCCGCCTTGCCTCCGATCAAAACGCATCGCGGCACCATGCCGGCGGTTTCGCCGCGAAGGATGTGGTCGTACAAGTGGATGACGTGCAACACGTTCATCAACTGTCGCTTGTACTCATGGATCCGTTTGACTTGAACGTCGAACAGCATCGAGGGGTCGAAGTCGACGCCGGTGTTATCCTGGACGTACTTGGCCAATCGCTTTTTGTTGGCGTTCTTGACTGCACGCCAGCGACTGCGGAAGTCGGCGTCGTCGGCGAGCGGGGCCAATTCCTTGATCTCTTCCAAATTGGACTCCCAACTTGTACCGATCGCTTCATTCATCAAGTCGCGCAGTCCCGGGTTGCAGTGGGATAGCCAGCGCCGTTGGGTGACGCCGTTGGTCTTGTTGTTGATTTTGTTCGGCCAGATGCGATCAAAATCGGCGAACAATCCGCTCTTGAGCAAATCGGTGTGCAGCTGTGCGACGCCGTTGACGGAAAAGCTGCCGACGATCGACAGGTACGCCATTCGAATGTGCGGCGTGTGGCCTTCTTCGACGAGCGAGACACGTTTCAGCAAATCGGGCTCGTTGGGGAATTTCTTGGCCACCTCGGCGAGGAAACGCTCGTTGATTTCAAAAATGATTTCCAGGACACGCGGCAGCAACTGTCCGAACAGGCTGACCGACCAGCGCTCGAGCGCTTCGGGCAACAGGGTGTGATTGGTGTAGGCCATGCACTGCGTCGTGATCGCCCAAGCCTGGTCCCATTCCAATTCATGTTCATCCATCAGCAGCCGCATCAACTCGGGGACGGCGCAGGCGGGGTGCGTGTCATTGAGTTGGAAGCAGTTCTTTTGACCGAACTCGCTGAAATCCTCGCCGTGCCGCTCGACCCAGTTGGCCAAGACGTCTTGCAGGCTGGCCGAGACCAGGAAGTACTGTTGTTTCAGACGCAGCTCTTTTCCGTTCTCGCTGGCGTCGTTGGGATACAGCACCATCGAGATTTGTTCGGCATTGTTTTTTTGCGCGACCGATTCGGGATAACTGCCGGCGTTGAACTCATTCAGATCAAACGCGTCGGTCGCCGTCGCCTTCCAGAGGCGGAGTGTATTGACGGTGCCGTTTCGGAAACCGGGGATGGGCATGTCGTAGGGGATCGCCAAGATGTCGTGCGATTCCACCCAGCGGCTGTGTGGTTTTCCCTGTTCGTCGACGTAGCGTTCGGTTCGGCCGTACAATCGGATCCGTTTGGTGTCCTCGGGCCGCTCGATTTCCCAGGGGTTTCCATCGCGCAGCCAGTGGTCGGGGGCTTCGACTTGGCGGCCGTTTTCGATCAGCTGATGGAACATCCCGTATTCATAGCGAATCCCGTATCCGGAGACCGGCAGCTGCAGATTGGCGCAGCTATCGAGAAAACAGGCCGCGAGCCGTCCGAGACCGCCGTTGCCCAACCCGGCATCGTGTTCCTTGTCGATGACCTCTTCCAATTCGACGCCGAATCGATGCAACGCCTTACGCATCGCCTCGTCCAGGTCCATGTTTTGGATCGCGTTGTTGAGCGACCGTCCGAGCAGAAACTCGAGTGACAAATAGTTGACGTGGCGCGTGTCGCTGGCCGCGAGCAATTCGCGGGTGCGGCGCCAGTCACGGCTGATGCGATCTCGGATCGTGATGGCCGCCGCGCGATAGCAATAACCGGGATCTGAGTCGATGTCGTCACGTCCCAGAGTGAACAGCAGGTGTCGGCGCAACTCGTGTGAGAGCGAGCCGAGGAGCACATCGTCGGTTTCGGGGGACGGTGAGACAGCAGAATCAAGGGTTTTTTGCATCGGTAGAATCGAGGGGCTATTGGGAACCGAGTCAAGTTTCAGAGGGACAAGGGCACGCTCGAGCACCTTGTCATAAGGTGCAAACGGTCGAGAAACAAGCGGGAGGTCTGTCAGGTCGCACAGCGGCGAAATGACCGCCCTCACATGGAGAAAGGGGGGCGTGCGGTCAGTCGCCTCGTCCGAGGACGAGACGCAATCATCTTTCCTAATCGGCAAGGTCGGCGATGGTCGCGAGGCAAAGCGACGGGATTCTGCCTTCGCCACACGCCACAAGCCGCATCATCGGTCCCACGCCCGCAACCGCTACACGCGACACGTTCGGTCGCCCTGACGGCCGAAGCGGCAAACGGGGGGCTGCGAACCCGCTTGGTCAATCACGCTGCCCGGCCGGGACCGTGGCTTCCAAAGCAACACGGCCCCAACGCGGGGCGCGGGGGGCGTGTGTGTCGCCACGATCCCGGCGGTGTCGTAGCAGTGGAGACCCGTCCGTTGTCCCGCATTCTGGTTGAATTGCCCGGACCGAATGGGCCGGTACCTCAGGGGCAAGACAAGTTTTTCAGCCACCTCTATCCAAGGCGATCAATCCATGAAGCAAAATCGACGAACCGTACTCGCCACTGCCGCCAGCGCCGCGGTCGCGTTGGCCGCTGCGCCAGAGCGTGTGTTTGGCACCGCGCCATACGGATTCGTCAAACAGCAACGCACGCTCAGGGTCTTGGGCACGCACGTGACGCTTCAGCAGCCCATCCGCGAGCAAGCGGAAAAGGATTTGGGGATCAAACTGCACTTCCAGCCGGGGGGCAGCGCCTCGGTCCTGCATCAGGCATCGACGCGTCCGGAGTCGTTCGATCTGTACGAACAGTGGTCCAACAGTATCCGCGTGCTCTGGCAAGCCGGCTCGATCCAGCCCCTGGATCTCTCGCGGCTGGAGTATTGGGACGAGATCAACAGTCTGACGAAGACGGGAAAGCTGACACCTTACGGACGAATCGGCGCCGGCGACGCCCCCAACAAACTGCTTTACGTTCAACGCGATGGATCGTTGGCGGCCCAAGAAACCAAACAGATCAGCTTTCTGCCCTACGTCCACAATGTCGACTCCTTCGCCTATGACGCGTCGGTGGTCCCACGTGGCGTGGCGTACAAGACGGAAAGTTGGAGTTGGTTGTTGGATCCTCGTTGGGCCGGCCGCGTCGCGTTGTGCAACGAGCCGACGATCGGGCTGTTTGACATCGCCTTGGCGGCCCAATCCAAGGGGCTGATCGAATTCGACGACATCGGCAACCTTTCCAAAGCGGAGATCACCGCGCTGTTTCGAATCCTGGTCGACCTGCGCCGCCAGGGACACTTTCGTGGCGTTTGGAATAGCGTGCCCCGCTCGGTCGAACTGATGCGTGGCGGCGAAGCGGTGATCGAAAGCATGTTCTCGCCCGGCGTCTCTGCCCTCCGCGCCGAGAACATCGATTGCGTTTACGCGGCACCCAAGGAAGGCTATCGAGCATGGCACGGCGTGATGTGCCTGTCCGCAGCCGCCTCGTCCACCGCAAAAGACGCGGCGTACGAGTACATGAATTGGTGGCTGTCCGGTTGGCCGGGTGCGTTCATCGCGCGGCAGGGCTACTACATCTCCAATCCCCAGCGGTCCCGTCGCGAAATGACCGCGCCGGAGTGGGACTATTGGTACGCCGGCAAACCCGCCACCTCTGATTTGAAGGGCACCGACGGACGCGTCGTCGTTCGCCGTGGCGAAGCCCGCACCGGGGGTTCCTACGAACGACGTTTTAGCAATGTCGCCGTCTGGAACACCGTGATGAAAAACTATGAATCCACGTTGAGCGCTTGGAACGAGTTTCTGACCGCGAACTAAAGCCCACCTACGTCACTTTCGACACCCTTTCGAGAATGTTTCAGCTGTCGCTAAAA
>NZ_JBFHKV010000213.1:0-9552 GCF_041595215.1 Stieleria sp.
ATCGGGTTGGCGGTTCCGATGATTTCGGGAACTTCAAGGGCCGTGAAGAAAGCGGCGTCGAAGCGGACTTCGATGACGAAGTCACCCGTGGCGGATCGCGAGAGCAACTGCGTGGTGACGAAACCGAGTTCGCTTTGGAATGCGCCGTTGAGCGCCGCTGCGATCGAACCGGCGGGATTGGCGTTGAAGTCCGCCGCGTCGACATTGACCGTCGTTCCCGGGGCACTTGCCAGTCCGAAGGTCAGGTTCCCGCTGGTGGCGTTGACGATGTCGTAATCGACCGTGATCCGTTGGACGGGAATGCGTTCTTCGTTGACCGTCAGTGGTTGGGCCGCATCGCTGTCCAAACGTGGCGAAACGTAGATGCCGGTCGCGACGTCGCGTTCGGCCAACAGCGAGTCGTTCGACGCGGCCAGGATGTCGCCGTTGAAATCGATCAGCTCGATCACCGTATCGAGTCCGCTGCTGGTGCGGTCGATGTCCAACCAGACTTCCGTGTTGCTTTCGGCGATGAAGGTGTAGACGTCGACATCGTTGCGGGTGGTGATCGCACCGTCGACGATGAATCCGAGTCGACGGTTCTCGTCGCCGGACTGTTCATCGGGGGCAAGTTGACCGAGGAACTGAGCTTGTCCCGGGAAGGAATTGGTGTCGAACACGGTCGTTCGCACCGGTTCTTGTTCGGCCACGGCGGCGACGTTGCGGTCATCGGCACCTTCGCGGATCGTCACGCCGTTCCACTGGCCGGCTTGGACCGCGTTGGGGGATTGAGCGACGGTCGGGTCAGACGCCAGCAGTTCCAAGAAGCTGGTCACGCGGGCGCTTGACGCGTTGGAATCGAGGACCCAGGAGTGGGCCGTGGTGATGTCGTTGGGGCCGAAGGTCGTGCCGAAGATCGGGTCGTTGCCTTGCGGCAAGTCATTCAAGTCGATCACGCCGGGGATCGAGTAGGTTTGCGTGCCGGCGGCGATCTGGGTTCGCAGATCGGCGAACCGGTCGGCCGCCCAGCCTTCATAGGTCGCACCCAGTTGATTGACGCCGTCGTTGGTGTAGAAGCCTCCATGGGAGAAACCGATCCGCAGCGGACCGTCGACGGTGTAGACACGGAAATCGGCTTGCCCCGGCGTTCCCACGGTGTACAGCACGTCGTCCGAAATCCCTTGGACGTCCTCATCCAAGTAACTGACCACTCGAATGTCACCCAACGGTGAGCCGGATTGCAGGTCCAGCGTGGAGAACAACGTCGGCAATCCGTTGATGAAAAAGCTGGTCGCGACCCAGTTGACGTCTCCATTGGGGCCGGTGTAGGTGCCCCGGCTTTCGACGCGGTCGTTCGCGATCAGGGTCGCGGGTTGCGTGATCGTCGTCGCCGACAGCGCGGTGGTGTTGCCGCCGCTGGTCAGGAAGGTGCTGTACTGGAAGACGAAGTCTTGGTTGAGCAGTTGTTGGCCGGTGGGCGTTTCGACCGTGGTGGCGCTGGAAACCACTTCGTTGGCGTCTCCGATCGTTGCGGTGAACGACCCGGTGATGGTCGCCGCGACGTCGTTGTCGATCGTCGTGCCCAAGTTGACTTCGGGGCCGGTTGGAAGCGTTCCGACCAGTGCGCCGCCGGTTCCCGTGCCGGTGTTATTGTCGTCACCGGTGATGACGCCGCTGATCACGCCGTCGTTGTCGGTGTCGACTTGTGCGAAGCCGTCGATGGTGAACCCGGCGCCCGAGAAGTCATCGGACAAGGCGGTCATGATGACGGGGAAATCGGGGTGGCCGATCAATTGCAGCGATCCGCCGATGCGATCGGCGATGTCACGGAATTCATCCGCGGCGGTCAGCAACGATCCGCCGACGACGATTCCGGCCGGATTGGTTTGCTCTTCGCCGGCCTGGGTCTGCAGTTTGACGACCAGTGATCCGCGGGCATCACTGATCAGCCGCAAACCGCCGTAGATGTGTTTGTTGGGAATTTCGATGGTGTCGGTGACGACGTGCACGATGTCGACATCGTCCCACACGCCTTCGGTGACCAGTTGGCCGCCGCGAACGGCCAAGCCGTTGATCGCGTTGCGCGTGATGGAGTTGTCTTCGATCAGCGGTCCGCTGTTGCCGATGATGTCGAACTTGTCGATCGATCCGATCGAGCGCCCGCTGTCAAAGACCTCCAACGCGTTGAGCGAGTTGACGTCGATCGAGATCGCCGCGGCTTCGTTATCGATGAAGTCGTTGTCGACGATGATCGGGGTGGCCGCGCGAACGAACACGGCTCCCGATGCGTTGTCGCTGCGTCCCACGCGGGTGCCGTTGAGCGAGCCGCGGCCGTCGGCGCTCTGCTCGATCCGGCTGTTGGTCAGACGCAGTTCGCCCTGATGGACTTCGATCGCGTTGAACGACGCAAAGCCACCTTCGATGCGGGTCGTGCCGCCGCCGCCGGCGATCACGGCATTGTCGATGCTGGCCGAGGAGCCATGGCCGATGTACAGTCCGCCCCAATCGCCGGGCGCGATTTCCGCAGCGTTGCCACGGTCATTGGTGTCAAAGGTGCCGCCGCCGCCGTAGCGTTGGTCTTCCAAACTGGTGATCACCACCGGGTTGCCGGAGGTGCCTTCGGCAATCAGGTTGGCGCCAAAGCGGGCCTCGATCCGCGCCGAGTCGACTTTCACGACGGTCGACGGATCGATCACCAGACTGGCGTCCAGACGGCTGCGGAGCGGGCTGGACGTGACCTGCATTTCCGCCCCACCGTTGGCCAAACGATCGGTGAACGACGTGCTGCTGGCGTTGAGCTGGGCGACCAGTTCGAAGGGTCCGGGGACGCCGCCCACGACGGTCGCACGGTACAAACGCCGCGCCACGGTCGCGCTGCCGGGTTCGACCGTCGGCAGCTGCTGCAAACGAATTCCACCGGTGCTGGTCGTCGTGATCGAAACCGTCGCATCGCTGGCGGCCGACTCCAAATTAGCGTCGGTCACGTTGGTCAATCGGTAAACGTAGGTGCCCGCCGGAACGGCACCGTCGGTCGGCCGGGCCGACAATCGGATCAGGAACGACGACGGGGCGCCGGACTGCAGGATCGGACCGCCGGGTGTGCCGGCGATGACCAGGTTTTCGGTCAGCACGTGCGTGATGTCGCTGTCGTCAAAACGCGTGCTGGTGGTGACCGATTCGAGTGTCGATCCGCTCCGCGTCCGCAGACGAACGAACAAACCGTTGATGCTGTTGTCGATCACGGTGTTGCCGTGGATCTCCGGTCCGACCCGGGTGTAATCGGGCGTGAACGGTCCGGATTGTTGGTACTTGGGATCGGTGAATCGATCTTCGCGGAACGTGTCCGGGGTCGCGGCGATCGCAGCGTCGGCGCTGTTGCTGATCGTCGAGTTGATGATCGTCGGACGCGTGATCGCCATGTCGATCGGTGAGACGACGACGCTGCGGCCGCCAATCGGCACGGCGCTACCACCGTAGCGAATGTCCGCGTATTGAATATGGTTGTTGAAGATGCCTTGGTCTTCGGGATTGATCCGCAGTTCGTCGGCCGTGTCGAGATCTCCGCGGAAATCGATGCCGCCCCAATCGCCCGGTTGCGCCGCCGGCAGGACGCCGATCTGGTTCCCGGTGCCGATCGAATCGTCGTTGATACTGGTGAAAAAGACGCTGCCCGGGACGATCGCGCCGGACTCATTGCGGGCCGGCAAACCCGTGCTGGCGACGAGCGTCGGCGTACCGAGCACCTGCAGGTTCGCACCGCTCAAATCGATCGTCGGCGCGACGCTGCCGACGCCCAACCGGGTGTTGCTGAACTTTAGGATTGCGCCGGCGTCGACCATCATCTGAATGCCCGCGGGCAGATTCAAACTGGTGCCGTCTTCCAGTGCCAATCCGCTGTCATTGACGCCGATGTTGTAGCTGAAGTTGTCGCCCGCGGTGTGCACCAATCCGTCACGACCGCCGTTGCCGAGCACGCGGATCGTCAGGTCCAAGTCGGACAGGTAACGGGTGATCGAGTCGGCCCGCTGGATGTCGTTCAGATTGCCCGACAGACGCAACTGGTTCAGTTCGGTCAGGGTGCCGTTGAAGGCCTTTTGTTTCAGGATCGACATGCGGCTGGCGTCGGCAACCGCCAGATCGATTTCATCGTACGCGTTGTTGACGTAGCCGATCGTCCGCGTCTGGAAGGCTTCGATGAAGGCCAGGTCACCCAGGCCCGACGGCAGGAACCCGCTGGCCTGACGCAGCGTCACGTTCCCCTTGTCGACGTAAAGCGTTTCGGAGGGATCGGACGGTTTGAACCAGTAGTTGAACGTTCCGCCGGGTGTGCCGTCGGCGTCCCCGTCGAGCGGGATGCCGGTGTTGTCGACCATCGTGCTGACGGCCGAGGGTGTGAAATCCACACGCAGCTCGTAGCTGCCTTGGCTGGTGCCGCCGAAGCCGGTGCCCGGAATCACGGGATCGTAGGTGTCGTTGCCCTTGGCGCTGACACCGATCATGTAGTTGCCGGGATTGACGTTGTCGATGCGGATCAACGAATCGTTGCTGAAGTAATCGTCGTTCTGAGCGATCTCGACGAACTGTCCGTTGGCGTCTTCGACGTACAGTCGCAGCTGGGTGTCCAACAGGCTGGGGGTTCCCAGTCGCTCGGCGATGGTTTCGATCGCGATCGATCCGGTCTGGTCGACCTGGAAGCGATACATGTCGATGTCGGTGCTGTCCGGGCGATACAGATACTGGCCGTGGACGATGTCCGCGTAACTGGGGAATGCCGGCTCGTTGTCCGTTCCCGGTTGGAAAATAAAGTCGGTGCTTTGGGTGACCGGTTGCGGCAGGTCGTCGGCATAGCCGTAGCCGAGCAACTGGCCGACGCCGAACATTGCCCCGCGGAAGAACTCGCCGCCGAATTGATCATCGATCGACTCGTCAAAGTCTTGGAAGTCCATCACGACCAGGTCATCGACACCGTCACCGTCGCGATCGCGCGTGACCACGGCCAGGCCGCCCTGGGCGCTGGCTTCGCGTTCATCACCGCCGTACAAGTCACCGACGACGATCGAAAATCCACCGATGTCGGCGGGGTCGCGATCGGAAACTTCGACAAACGCGACACCCAGGTACTCGCTGTAAAGCGACATCACCTCGCGGACGCGTTGTTTTTGTTCTTCGCTGATGATGTTGAAATAATTGGTGTCCGCGGTGATCCCCGGACGATTGGGGTCGTCGCCCAACCAACTGGCGACGAAGTCGTATTCGATCGTCGTGATCCCATCGACCGTGTCGGCGAATTGACGGACGTAATCCAACGGCACCACGCGATCGAGTCGCGAGGGGTCTTCGGCTCGGATCACCCGCGTGCCCGGGACGTCGGGGCCGGGCAGGTCCAATTCGAACGGTGTCTCATTGCGGATCTCGCTGACCAGCGTCGCCGAACGCGTCGTCGTCGCGCCGCTCAGACTCCACGTCGTGTTCAAGTCGTACGCGGTCAGGAAGCTGTCGCCGGCGCCGTCGGGGGCACCCGGGGTGCCGATCGGCAGCGTGATCTCTTGGGACGCCATCGGCAAATTTTCTGCCGTTCCGACCCGCAGCCGCGCGTTTCCGGTCAGCAATTGCCCAGGGGTTTCCGGATCCGGAATTCGAGAGAGTGCCCGCTTGTAGTCCAGCGTGGCAATGTTCGTGATGTTGCTGTACCGCACGGTGCCGGGCAAGGTGACCGTCCAGACATCGCCCACCTTGGTGTTCGTGATCGCACTGGCGGTGGGACTGATCCGAACGATCACGTCGTCGGTGTTGTCGACCGTGTCGCGGGTGAAGATCAGCTGATAAAAGTTGGGGTTCACGGCCGCCGACTGCAGCAGATCGTCGTCATTGAAGTGAACTTCGATCTTGCCGGATTCGGTTCCGAGGGTCCCGTTGGGTTGGCGACGGACCGGTTCGGGAACGACCGCGACCACCTGTGGTCCCAAGTTGATGTTGAACACCCGTGTCAAATCGGTGCCGTCCTGGAACGCTTCACCGTCTTCGCCACGCAACGCAAAATTCCCGGTGCCCAGCACGTCGATCTGGTAGATGTCATCCGGCAGCGGTTCGGCAAATCGAAAAATCACTTCGCGTGATGAATCGCCCAACCCGACATACCCGGGTTCGACCACCACGTCACTGACACCGCTCAGATTGATCGGTGAATAGTTGACCGTTCGTTGGCCGATCGGCGTCGACCCGTTGCCTTCCTGAATGGTCGCCTGGATCAGGGCCGAGGCTTGCGGGTTGGAGTTGATCGCGTTGACAAACTCGTCGGCCGTCGTCGGATCGGCGGAGAAACTGTTGAGCTGGACGCGAATCGTTTGGTCGCTGACGACGACGACCGGATTGGCCGGCCCGCCGAAGTTGCGCTGTTCGACCACCAGGTTGGTGCCGCGGCCGTCCAAACCGGGCAGCTGTGAAATCAATCGCACTCGGACCGCGCCGTTGGTCCCAAAGTCGGTCACCGCTTGCGCGGCGTTAGCCCCGTCGAGTTCCAACGTTTTGTTTTGCACGCTGGCGGACGAAGCGATGCGCTGTCCCGATGCCCCGCTGATCTGGATCGCTTCGATCAGATCACCCGAACGCAACGGATCACTGGTGTTGGTTCTCAAATCGCGATTGATCGCCGAAACCAAGTCCCGCGCCAGCGTCCGCTGCAACGGATTGGTGTTGATGTCGATCGTGATCGTGCGGCCATTGGTCGTGATGATCGGTGCCGACGTGCCGACGCGATTGGTCTCGGTAAACTCCAGCGTGATCCCGTTGCCCAGGCTGCCCGATTGACGGGCGCGGAATTCGAACAACGCCGTGCCGCCGGTTCCCATGTCGCTTGTGACCGACGCCGATTCAAACGTCCGGTCCTCGCCCGCACGCGTGATGCGAATCGCATCCAAAGTGCTCTCGTCGATCCGCGTGTTGTCGTCGAATCGGAAGACCAACTCCTTGGGCGAAAAGTTCAACGTGTCGCCGTTGAACAACAGATCGCCCTCGTTGGGCTGAATCCCGATCAGCTCGGGACCGGCCAGCAATTGGCGCGTCTCCAAACTCTCCATGAGCGACCGGCGTTTCTCGTCGCGGCGCTTCTCGCTGCGGCGGTTACGGCCCGCACGAGGTGCAGCGGCCGGTGGCGTCGTACCATCGGAGTGCAACCCGGAGTTGCGGCTGAGATGGGTGCGAAGGGAATGCGATGGTTTGCGGAAGGTCATCCAGAGGCCTCGTCATTATGCCCGGGTTGCGGGCAGTCAGTCTGTTGGGGCAGCACTTGTGGGGTTGAGTCCGGCAACAACACGTCGGTTGTCGGAGTTGACCCGTCTTAGGTCAAAAGTTGCAAAATCGATAAGCTAGGGGATCTGCGCTGTTGCGCGGCGGTACCTGGCACGAAGTGTAATTAGGTCGTGTGGAACCGCAATGAAAAAGGCGTTTTTCACGGGGTTTGGGCTGTCTACCACGATTGTTACGACCGTCTTAATCCGTGCAGATTGGCATTGCGAGCGAACACGTGCCCCGTTCGACGTGGTTTACGGCACGAAAGTTCCTCTCTTGCGTGGTTTCGGCGCGTGTTGATAGGGTTTGCCTGCACAATGCGACGCTCTTTGGACCGCGACGCCTCCGACGGGTCTCAGTTGATCCCCCCTGAAGGTGCGGTCGTAACATGTCAGGATGGCAGTTAAATGACTCTTCAATCTGAACAGAAAGCCACCTATCAAGGCGGTGGTTCCTGCTGCGGATGTCGATTTTTCACCCGCTGGCGCGCTGTGGTTTTTCCGCTGGCGCTTTTGCCAGTCCTTACATCGGTCGGTTGCAGCTGGACCGCGAGCGGAAAAAACGTCTTGGGCGCCCAGCTTCATCAGCAGGGACAGTACACCGCCGCGCTGCAGCAATTTCAGCAAGTGGTGGCGGACGATCCGACCAATCCTGACGGTTATTACAACCTGGCCGCCACGACACATCGCTTGGCGAGCCAGCGGAATGACGAATCGCTGTTTCGCAATGCCGAGGCGCTTTACAACCAGTGCCTGGACCATGATCCCAACCATATCGAGTGCCATCGCGGGTTGGCCGTGTTGCTGATGGACACCGGTCGTCCCGACCGCGCGTTCGCGTTGATCAAGAACTGGGCGTCCGGTAATCCGATGGCATCGGAACCGCGGGTGGAATTGGCGCGGTTGTACGAGGAGGCCGGCGAATCCCAGACGGCACTGAAATATCTCGAAGACGCGGTCCAGTTGGATGCCAACAACTCCAGAGCCTGGTTGGCACTGGCGCGGTTGCGGGAAACCGATGGCGATCTGCCCCAAGCCCTGCAGAATTATCAGCGGGCCCTGGCGCTCAATAACACTCAACCGATGATCGCCGAACGCGTCGCGGCGCTCAGCCGCCAAATCAATTCTAATTTGGACGCCGCACGCACCAACGCGAACAGCCAGATCGCCACCCCGCTGCCCTATCCGACCACCTCGCGGTATTAGTCCGCCTGCCGGACGGTCTGCCGATCCACGTCTGAAGCGTCGCCAAGGTTGCGACCGCAGGTGGGCGGATTCAGCACACCGGCCCCGACGTCCGGAATCGGCAACGCGACCGGTCGGTCAAAAAATGGGTTGGTCAAAAAAAAGGGTGGCTGAGACGGAGGCCCCCTGTCGGCGATCGGGAACGTCGGCGTTTTCTGCTCTCAGGTCGCGGGTTCTTGGCGGCACATTCCGAACCCTCGCGCCGCCCAATTGGATTGAAACCCGCTGGCGGCCGATCGATTGAATCTCCGTGGCCTAGCTTTTTAAGCACCGTGAGCGCCGCGAGATGAGAACGGCGCGGGTGATTTGTTGGGCTAGATCGAAGGCATCCCTGGAATCCGTTCGAGTCAGCCGATTTCCGACACCATGCTGCGATGGGGGCTATTTCAGTGGACTACGAAGGATTTCCCGTCTTGGACGCCGACGAGGTGGCCAGTCTGATCCCCGACGGGGCGATGGTGGCATTCAGTGGCTTCACCCCGGCGGGCGCAGCCAAAGCCGTGCCTCAGGCGCTGGCCCGTCGCGCACGGCAGGACCACGCCGCCGGGCTTCCTTACGCGCTGCGAGTGCTGACGGGGGCTTCGACCGGCCGCAGTCTGGACGAAGCACTCGCCCAGGCCGAGGCGATCCGCTGGCGCGCCCCGTATCAATCCTCGCGCACGCTGCGCGATCAAATCAATCGAGGCGACGTGGACTTCGTGGACATGCACCTGTCCGACGTTCCCCAGTTCACCCTGTTCGGCTTTTTCGGAAAGATTGATTTTGCGGTGATCGAAGCGTCCGAGATCACTGCGGACGGACGCGTCTATCTGACCAATTCCATCGGTGCCTCCCCCGCGTTCTTGCATTCGGCGGAACACGTCGTCATCGAATTGAATCGCGGGCAATCGCGTCGGATCGCCGAGATGTCCGATATCGTGGTCCCCAAGACACCTCCCTATCGACCCGCCATCGATCTGGATCATCCCTTACAGCGGATCGGCAAACCCTACGCACGCGTCGATCCGGACAAAGTGATTGGGATCGTCGAAACGAATGAGCC
>NZ_JBFHKV010000214.1:0-9541 GCF_041595215.1 Stieleria sp.
TCGCTGGCGTTCACGTCGACGATCGCGAGCGAACCAACGCTCGATTCGCTGCTGCGATCGTTCCGCGACTATTCCGGCGCCACACTCGTCTTTCATCGCGATGAACTTCCGCCCGGTCGATACCACGACGTGCTCAAACCGCTCGACGATCGCGGGAAGGCACGCGCCGCGGCGATTTGTCTGCAGGAAGCAAAGATGTATCCGCCCAGGTATCTGGAAGAAGTCGGGCTAAAGACCGTCGGTGTCTTCGCCGCCTGCGCGTCAAAGAGAACGTCGGATCGAAATCGACCCTATGACGAACAGCTCCGCGGTTACCGATACTTTGGCGTCTACAACGGCAGCGACGCGATCGCCGCCGCCCTGTACAGCGAGGGACAATTAGCGCTCACGTTTCATCACGAGATCTTCCATCATGTCGACTCCACCGTAGACGGCGAAACGGCTTCGTG
The DNA here is from genome assembly GCF_041595215.1 of Stieleria sp. Classification (NCBI taxonomy): domain Bacteria; kingdom Pseudomonadati; phylum Planctomycetota; class Planctomycetia; order Pirellulales; family Pirellulaceae; genus Stieleria; species Stieleria sp. The sequence goes on from NZ_JBFHKV010000214.1 coordinate 450, forward strand.
GCAATTGTCGAGCGACGATGCGTTTTACCGGGCCGCGATCTCCGGCAGCCGCCCCTACGTTGCGCCGCCGATCGCGGGCGACGACTTGGTGGCACTCCGTCAGCGTGCTTTCGGACTGACACTGAAAGACGCGGTCAGCCAATACGCCGCCAAGAACGCTCGCGAAGACCAAGCGGAAACGGCACGACACGTCATGAGCATGCTTCCCAACGCGCTGGTGCAGATCATCGACCAACCTGAACTCGCCGGCAGCCAGCGCATCATGCATGTGCTACGAGAGTACGAACAGTCGGTGCTCGATGGCCCAGGCCTCGAGTGGTTCGTCGACGTCGCACTCGAACGCGCCGATCGCGATCGAACGCCGGAAACGATTGAACAATTACTGACCCGCTTGCAAGACTATGCCGACGGCGGCCAGAGCGGATACGACGGGGTCGCCGATGCCCCACGCGGTGCCAGAACCGCCCTCCAGGCCATTGTGCGAGTGCCGCCCGAATCGGTCACCGCACGGCAGGCTGCCGAGTTGGTTGCTCTTGCCACCGAGATCACCGCGGCGTTGCTGAAGCAGCGGATTCGGCCCGACCCGTCCCAGCGACGGTTCGATATCTGGGGGCGAGAGGAGGCCGATGGCGTCAACCACACGTTGCGTCGTGACATCGTCCGGCTTGGCAACGACGCCAAACGGCTGAAATTAATTGCGCAAATCCATCAACAAGACTCTCTCGCGACGATCGATCAAGTGACACGTGCACAATTGAAGAATCTTCGATTGGTCGCGCGTTACTACATGTTCATTCAGTCCGGCTGGTCGGTCACCGAAGGCACCGAGAACGTTTTTGAATCGACGCGGAAGACGTTCCTCGAGTCGCTCGGTGACGATCGCGAAACGCTCTACGATCAGCTCAGGACGAGACAGCTTCCTGAGCTTTCCAGGCTGATTTCCAACGACGGCGAATTGCTAACACAAACGGGTTCCTAGAAACGCACCTCTCAGATTGATCGCGAGTGGGCAACGCGATGAAGCATTTTTCCCGTGTGATTTGCGGGGTTCGTTCCGCTACCCCTCAATCACGACTACTTCGCCGGCGCATCGACTTGGTGCACGTAGACGTCTCGTTGGGGGAACGGGATCGAGATGCCGGCTTCATCGAAGCGACGCTTCACGGCGCGAGTGACGTCGGTTTTGACCTGCCACCAATCACTCGTCTTGGCCCAGGGCCGACAGACGATGTTGACCGACGAATCCGCCAGGGCATGGGTCACGACGACTGGTGCGGGATCCTCCAAGACCAGATCGTGCGACTTGACCACCTCCAGGATGATCTGTTCGGCTTGCTCGAAGTCATCGCCGTACCCGATGCCGAATTCCATGTCGACGCGACGGTTTTCGTTGGCCGTGATGTTGGTGATGACGTTGTTCCAGATCGAGTTATTGGGCACATGGATCGTTTGATTGTCGAAGGTCCGGAACGTCGTGGAGATCAAATTCATTTTGTCGACCGTCCCCGTGATGCCGCCGGCGGTGACGACGTTGCCGACATCGAAGGGACGATTGACCAGGATCATCAATCCGCTGGCAAAGTTACTGAGCGTGCCTTGCAGGGCCAGACCGACGACCAGTCCGGTTGCCCCGATCGCCGCCACGATCGGAGTGATATCGATCTCCAGCGTGGTCAGTGCAACCGCAAACCCGATCACAAACACCACATTCTTGATCGAATTGGAAATCATCCGTTCGGCCAACTGAGAGATCTTGACCCTGCGATCGAGCACCCAGTTGACGCTCTTGGCGATGATTCGCGAGACGATGGCCGTGATCAGCAGTACGGCAACAAATTGAGCCAGATTCCAAGCCCAACGCTGACCGCCTTCCTTGGACAACAACCAACCGACAAACCCCGACCAAGCCGCTTCGATATCGGAGGTGTCCAATTCGATTCCCGAGACCGCGGCGATGTAGCTGCGATACTCTTCAACGTCGCCTCCCTTTCGTTCCAGCGACGTGAGCACGACTTCCAACCGGTCGCTCAGTGCCGTTCGCTCATCCTGAAGGACATTGACGTCTGCCAGCAGACCTTGCTTCGCCTCCGCCATCTCAACCTCGGCGCCGGCGTCGGCCGCTCCCGAACCCGTCGCCGCTCCGGCAGCGTCGGTCGCTTCGGCAGCCGTGGTTTCCAGATCGCTGATCACCTGCTTCACCCCCAAGCGAGCCTCGGCGATTTGCCCGCCCTTTTTTCGCAGCAATCGAAACCACGCGTCGGCCTCGCGTTGGAGCTCCGCTTTGGTCATCGGTTTGACCTTGATCTGCAATTGATCGATCGGGATCTGCGGGTCGTTGATTCGGACGGCGGGCGGGGAGGAATCGCTGCCGGAGTCGCCGGCCGACTGGGCCGATAGCGACACCGGCCACAAGGCGAAAATCGCGATCGCAACGAGAAGGGATCTGGAAAAAAACATTTGAAATTCCGCTTGATGTGTCGACGGCATCCGAATTGGAATGAAGATGCCTTCATTCTTAAGGTTTCGCGCTGATTGCCAAGTCGTTGCCGGGTAAGATGTCCGAGATCGGTGGCAGGAATACGTGACAGACAGCCTTTCCGCCCACCCGTCCTTCCTCCCGCCGTTGTCCGCTCCTGCCCTGTTTGAAAGGCCGAGAATGCGGACGGACCCTCAGAGCCAGCGCCATCACATTGGCGCTCCCGCCACTCACCCCTCCTGGAATTCGAATGACCGCTCGCAGGCTCGCGAACTACGTCTCCCACCTGGTCCTCCTGATCCTCCTGACGTCGTCCGTCGTTGTCGCCGACGACTGGCCGATGTGGCGATACGACGCCGCCCGCTCGGCTGCCAGCCCGAACGAGCTGGACAGCGAATTGGGCCTGATTTGGGAGAAACAGTTCTCCGAACGCACTCAGGCTTGGGATGATCCGCTGAACTTGGATTTGATGACCTATGACCGGGTCTTCGAACCGATCGTCATCGACGGTCGCCTGATCATTGGATTCAACGACCGCGATAAGGTGGTCGCGATGGATACCGAGACCGGCCGAGAGCTTTGGACGTTTTACACCGAAGCCCCCGTCCGCATGCCACCGGTGGGATCGGCAGGACAGGTCTACTTCACCAGCGACGACGGCTACCTGTACTGCGTCGATGCCGCCGACGGAACACTGCGGTGGAAATTCAACGGCGCGCCGAGTTCACAGCACGCGATCGGCAATCGGCGGCTGACCTCGGCCTGGCCGGCCCGCGGTGGTCCGGTCGTGCGTGACGACACCGTCTACTTTGCCGCCAGCATTTGGCCCTTCATGGGCACATTCATTTACGCACTCGATGCACAGACCGGCGAAGTCCGCTGGGTCAACGATCGCACCGGTTCGCAGTACATCAAACAGCCGCACAGCGCCCCGTCGTTTGCCGGGGTTGCGCCACAGGGGGCATTGGTGGCAACTGAGTCGCTGTTGATCGTGCCGGGCGGTCGCTCCGTCCCGGCCGTGTTTCAGCGCAGCGACGGTGAAATGCGTTACTTCGAACTAAACGCCGGGGGAAAAGGAACCGGTGGTTCCTTCGTCGCCGCGGACCACCAACACTTCTATGTTCACACGCGCAAGAAAGGAACGCGGGCCTTCACGCTGGACGACGGTGTCAAAACCGCGTTCATGCCCAATGAACCCGTGCTGCACGACGGCACGGTCTATTCCGCGGAATCCAAAGACGATCGCAGCCTTGTACGAGCCTACCGAGCCGATCAAAAACTGGATTGGGAAATCGAGGCCGACGGCAGTGGCGATTTGATTTTGGCGGACCACCAATTGATCGCGGCCGGGGCAAATCAGATCACCGTGATTCAATTGCCCGACGAAGACCGTCCCGCAAGGATCGTCAAGTCAATTCCGACCGACAAACCGATCGAGCGATTGATCGTTGCCGATGGCAAACTGTTTGCCGTCTCGATCGACGGGCACCTGCTGGCGTACGGTCGCCGCAGCAATAACACCTATCCGCGACGTGAGCAACTGAACTTGCTGCCGACGAGTCCACGGAACGCTTCCGACTCCGCGCACCGAATCGTTCGTGAATTACTGGCCACCGGCGATGCCTCCGGATTCGCGTTCTGGTTCGGTCGCTGCGACGATCCGACGGCAATAGCCCTGGCGGCCGAGTCACCCTTTGTACAACTGGCGATTGTCGACACGGATGCCGCCGCAATCGATCAGACGCGCCGACGTCTGGACGCCGACGGCCATTACGGCCGCGTCACGGTCCACCACGGCGATCCCCGATCATTCCAACCACCGAACTACGTCGCGAACATGGTATTCGTCGCGGATGCGGAAACGCTCAACGAAGCCGAAATCGAATCCGTCTATCAATCCGTACGCCCCTACGGCGGCGTCATGCATCTGCTCGGTCGCGACAACCAGGATGCGATCGCACAACGCGTCGATGCGATGAATCTGGAACAAGCCGTCGTCACGACCGGCTCGCACGGCGTGATCGTGCGCCGCGCGGGTGCCCTGCCGGGATCAGCCGACTGGACCCATCAATACGGCGACATCGCCAACACCGTCAAATCCAACGACTCCCGTGTCAAGCTGCCGTTGGGTGTGCTGTGGTTCGGGGGCAGCAGCAACATGGACGTGCTGCCGCGACACGGGCATGGTCCACCGGAACAGGTGGTCGGCGGCCGCTTGTTTATTCAGGGCATGAACTCGCTGAGCGCCCGCGACGTCTACACCGGCCGCGTCCTCTGGAAACGCGACTTCGCCGACCTGGGCACCTATGACGTCTACTACGACCAGACCTACGAGAACCTGCCGCTTGATCCGAAGTACAACCAAGTGCATATCCCCGGTGCGAACGCTCGCGGGACGAATTACGTCGTCACCGAGGACCGTGTCTACATCGTCGAAGGAAGCGTTTGCCACGCACTTGATCCGGCGACGGGAGAGTTGATCACCGATTTCCAGCTTCCACCGTTATCGACGGGCGCGCAAGAGCAGTGGGGTTATCTGGGGGTTTACAAAGACGTCTTGATCGGCGGCCTCGGATTCGCAATGTATCGCGAGCGAAACAATCTCTCCTTCGATTCCGACAAGAAACTGAAATCCAACAAAGCCGGTTTCGGATCCAAAAGCTATGATCGCGCCGCCAGCGTGGCGCTCGTCGGATTTGATCGGCACAGCGGCAAACAACTCTGGCAAGTCGACGCCCGTCACAGTTTTTGGCACAACGGAATCGTTGCCGGTGGCGGTAAAGTCTATTGCCTCGATCGCACGCCCAAACAAATCGCCGACGCGTTGCTGCGTCGCGGTCGGTCACGCAGCGACACCTACCGCATCGTGGCCTTCGACTTTCAGACCGGAGAGCAAGCCTGGGAAATCAGCGACAACATCTTCGGCAGTTGGCTGGGTTATTCCGAGCAACATGACTTGCTGCTCCAGGCCGGTGCCAAGGCCAGCGACCGGTTGGCCGACGAAGTCGCCGCGGGCATGGCGGTCTACCACGGCGACGACGGATCGGTGAAATGGAGCAATCCGTCGTTGCAGTATTCTGGACCGTGCATCTTGCACAACGATTTGATCATCACCAACGCCAACTCTTACTCCGAATCCGCCGGTGCTTTTTTCTTAGAAACCGGCAAGCCCAAGCTGCTCGAGAATCCGCTAACCGGTGAATCGGAACCGTGGAAAATCACCCGTGCGTACGGCTGCAACAACATCATCGCCAGCGAGAACCTGCTGACGTTCCGCTCCGGTGCGGCGGGCTTCTACGATTTGCTGACCCATTCGGGAACGGGAAACTTGGGCGGATTCAAATCCGGTTGCACAGCCAATCTGGTCGTTGCCAACGGCGTCTTGAACGCCCCCGACTACACCCGCACGTGCAGCTGCGCCTATCAAAACCAAACCTCATTGGCGCTCGTTCACATGCCGGAGATCGAAACGTGGAGCGTGCACAACGGCGCCTCGGACACCCGGCCCGGCGAAATGATTCGCAACCTGGCGATCAACTTTGGCGCCCCCGGCGATCGTCGTGACGAAGACGGCATGTTGTGGTTGGAACACCCCGTCGTCGCCGGCGATTCGCCACCACTTTCGGTCACAACGAACCCGGACACACGTTATTTCTCCCGCCACTCGTCCACCGCCCCCTTCGCCGATCGGCCGTGGGTCGCAGCCTCGGGAGCCGACGGCATCACGGAACTGCGGTTGGCCCTGGTGCTGACCGACAAAGACGATGCCCCCAGCGAGCAGCAGGAAGTGCGCGAAGCGAAACGCTACGCCATCGAACTGGTCTTTGCGGCTCCCGATCCGGGCGAGAAAGAGGTTCGGGTGTTTGACGTCCATCTGCAAAACAAACGCGTCGCCGAAAACGTCACGATCGACGGCGTCGACCACACCACGTCCACGCTGACGTTCCGCGACGTCGAGATCCGCAACGAATTGCAGGTCAACTTCATCGCCAAGCAAGGCGTCCCTGTCCTCTCGGGCATCAAGCTCACACGGCACTGAGACGCTGCACTGAGCATGCCGCACTGAGCACGCCGCATGGAGACTCGGGACTGGCGGTGAAATGTAAAAGCTTTCTGATTTTGGAGCTTTCGACCTCATCAGATCAAATGCACTTTGTTATCAAAAAAGGGTGTGAACTGGAGCCCGGACGTGGATCACTGGCCGGACCACTTTCTTCTGACACCTCGCTCAACAGGTTGGTGCAATGTTGTGTTCCTCCAAGTTACGCCACCGCTTGTTACACGCTGGGCTCGCGATCATCACGTCGCTCGTTAGCGGCGTCGGCGCGTCGGCCCAGTCACGGTCGACAGGCATGTTGAATATCGGCTTTGCCCATGACCCCGGCGTCGAGCACTACGATGGCGTCGTCGGATCAAGCGGAGACGTCTGGAACTTCGTCAGCGTCGGCACCACGGCCAAAGACTTCATGCGGCTGAGCGACATGCGTCCGAGCACGGCGCGTCTGCGCATTTCACGACACGACGGAGCGTGGGGGATCGCAGGCCAGTCGGGCGTTTTCCACGGCTACATCTATGACAATTGCCGCTGCAAGGATTTGGAAGTGACGATCCTGGATTTGGAACCGGGACGCTATCGGGCGTACGTGTATGCCCATGGCGACGCACCCGATCAGAACGCCAACATCGAATTGAGAATCGCCGATGAAAGCATCGGCAAAAAGGCGACGGCAAACGACGGCACCCACGGCTATCGGTCGCAGCCGATGACCGAAGGCATTCAATATGTGACATTCGACTTCGACGTTTGGCGTGGAAACGACGTCAAATTCATCAGCCATCGCGACGGAAGTTCCTATTCCATGTTCAACGCGATCCAGATCGTCCCGCTCCGTCGCGAATCCGATCGGAGCGTTCGGTAACGCCCCTTGGCGGCTCGGCTGCAAGATCATTTGACGCTACGCGGATTGAATTGGCGTTACAATGGGATCGGAGAATCGCGACTCATGCGACCATTTGGCCCAATACCGTTAAGTTAAGCGTCGTTTCCTTGGGTGAGGGCCCGTAGGCTCGCGCCAAACGGCTCATATTCGTTTGATATCAGCCGGTTCGCGCCAGCGTCCGGGCCCCTCATTGATGTTAACTTAGCTGTATTGCCCTTTGCCCCCATCCCTCACCGATACAGAAGCGGCGGAACGATGCGACGAACGTCCTCTCGAACGATTCGGTTGTCCTGTTGTGCGGTCGCGTCGGCACTGCTGGCACCGCTGCCGGCGCGGGCGGCCGATTACTTTCTGACCATCGGCGGCGGATACTCCCCGTCGGGCAACCAAGCGTCGCTGGAAAACAACGTGCTGTTTTTTCAGCGGGTGTTGGACGAGACGAATCTGGACCAGACGCACAACGACATCTATTTCTCCGACGGCAGCGCAAACGGCGCGGACGTACAGGTGATGGATCCACAAACGATTCCCAAAGCGAATCGTTTGATGGCGGAGTTCTTCGGCAGTCGATCATCACTGGGATTGTCGTATCGAAATCATCGCATCCCAGAAGTGCGCGGCAGCACACGACCGGAAAACATTCGCAAGTGGTTCGACGAAATCGGCGTCACGATGACCGCTGGCGATCGGCTGCTGCTGTTCGTCACCGCGCACGGCAACCGAAGTGCCGACTCGAAGGATCCGTACAACACGACGATCGCAACGTGGAATAATTCGTCGATCAAGATGCGGGAGTTTGTTAGCCTGCTCGATGGGCTTGCGGTCGGAGTGGACGTGGTCGCGATCATGGTTCAGTGCCACTCCGGCGGGTTCGCCAAACTGATCTACAACGGCGGTGAACCCGATCGGGGGCTTTCTCCGCAACGTCGCTGCGCGTTCTTTGCAACCGTGCACGATCGCCCCGCGGCCGGTTGCACACCGGAAGTCGACGAATCGAGCTATGTCGAATACAGCACCTATTTTTGGGCAGCACTGTCCGGCCGGTCGCGAACGGGCGATCCGATCAACCCGCCCGATTACAACCACGACGGCGTCGTTTCGTTCGACGAGGCCCATGCTTACACGATTTTGACCGCCGACACGATTGATTTGCCGATCAAAACCTCGGGCGAGTTTCTCAGTCAGTACAGCAAATTCGCGGAAGGAGATTCAGAACTTCTCTCCAACGAAGAATCGTATGACTTGGTACTCAGCCTGGCCACCACGACGCAAGCGGCGATCCTCGAAGGCCTGTCCGAACAGCTGAACCTGACCGGAAACGATCGCTTGGTCGACGCCTGGAAGGCGCTCGAGGAGGGACGTCGCCGCGGACGTTCCCGCCGCCGTGCCCCCGAATCGTCATCGGAACAGTTACGCAGAAAGATCGCCGGCGATTTGAAACGCAGGTGGCCGGAATTGGCCAATGTCGTCAATCCCGTTTCGATTGAATTGATGACGTCACGTGCTGGGGAGTTTGTGGCAGCGATCGAGAAGCATCGAGACTACAGACGGTATCGCGAACTGGCCGATACGCCCAAACCGGATTCGACCAAGCAAAACGTGAAGTACGATCGCTTTCTCCGGGTCGCCGACAACGTGCTGTTGGCGGAAAACCTGAGGCGACTGGGCGACGAAGA
>NZ_JBFHKV010000215.1:0-9522 GCF_041595215.1 Stieleria sp.
CCCTCGTTACACACCTTTTTCATTTCAGTCATGCTGTATTTTAGTCTTTGGGCCGTCTTGATGCTGGCCGTGATCGTCGCCGTTCCGGTCGCTGCAAAAATGTCGTCCGGCGGGCGCGTTGCAAAGACGGACAACGGCGACGCGGAATTGGAGGAAGATGCGGCAGCCGAAGGCAGTGGCGATGACCACGAAGTGCTCGAAGATGACTTCGGCGGCGGCGACGTCGAAGCGCTCGAAGACGACGCGTTCGATGAAGTTAAGTGACGTCGACCACAATCCGCTCCACCTCGGCGAGCGTTTCGGGCGACAGCACACGCGTCCCCGCCAGCTCCCGAATCTGTTCTTCACGGCGTGCCCCGACCAACGCCGCGGTCACACCGGGCTGCGAGATCGCCCAGCCGACGGCTAGCTGTGCGACGCTCTGGTCGACCTCCCGGCCCAACTGTTTTAAACGGTCGATCGCATCGTGAATCCGACGACGCGTCTCGCCTTGAAAGATCGCGTAACCCGGCCGGCTGTCGCCTTTCTCGAACACGTGGTCGCGGGTGATCTTTCCGGCCAACAAGCCTTTCATCAACGTCCAGTAAACGTAGACGTCCCGACCGGCTGATTGCGCCGGCTGAATCAAGTCGACAAGGCTCTCCCGCTGAACCAGATTCAACGGGCACTGGATTGCGTCGGCGGGGACCGTTGCGGCGAACTGTTCGACTTGTTCGGCCGACGCGTTGCAGATCCCGACGCGGTTGCAGATCCCGCGTGCTTGCAGCCGTGCCATCGCCTCGGCTGACGCGTCCAAGGCAACCTTCGGATCGGGCTGATGCAGAAACAGGGTGTCCATCGATTCGATCCCCATCCGCCGCAACGAGGCTTCGGCGTCGCGCGTCAACTGTTGTGGAGAGCCGTCGACAATGCGTTCGCGTTGCTCGTTCCATCGCTGGCCGACTTTGCCCATCACGGTGAAGCAATCACGCCGGCCGCGAACGCACTCGCCGAGCAATCGATCGCTCTCTCCGTCGTAGCCGTAGCTGTACGCGGTGTCAAAGGTGGTGATGCCGGCGTCGATCGCAGCCAACAGGGTGGCTTTGGCGTCATCGCGTGTGACGCCGATCGTGGTGATGCCGGCGATCGGCCAAAGTCCCAAGACAAGTTTCGAGGAATACATGTTGATGAGTGCTCGTTGGAAACGAGAGGAAAAACGGTGTAAGCATCCTGCTTGCCACCTTCGCCGGCAGAGCCGGCGAACTCGAAAACAAACCACGTGGTGAAACAACGAAAAAACGCGTGGTCGATGAGACCACGCGTCGTTGGAAAATGAAACAAATCGGTTCGGTACGCGAAGATTCTTTGTCGTGATCCCGGATGACGCAAAGAGCTTCCAACCGGCCGAAATGATTCTCCGCAGCTTAATAGTCGATCGAAGCGCCCAGGCTGACCCCTTGGACCCAGTGGCTGCCTTCGACGATGTCGTAGGCGACCGGGGTCACGTTGGCACCGATGTTGCCGGTGTCACGATTGCGATTGATCTGGTCGCCCGCCATCGCCACGTTGTCGAAGTACAAGAACGTGTAGCCGACGGTGAACGAGACGTGATCGCGGAACCGGTACCCGATGGTGAAGTCCATTTCGGGAATGAACGTGAACACGTCTTGCGTTTGTGTTCCCTGTTCGTCGTTGATCAAGACGCTCGAATTCTGTGTCGAGATCGCGGCGTTGGCCAGAAAGTCGGTCGTCGTGCCGACCTTGCGGACCGTTTGCTCCATGTTCCCCAAGTGAACCTTGGTCAGCGCTCGGGCCGTCCAACGTCCGCGAGCAACCATCGATTCAAAACCGAGTTGACCACCGTTGAAGCGGTTTTCGGTGTCGAACAAGCTGGAGAAGGCCGTTCCGGCGAGGTTCGGGTTCGTACCGGCATTGGTGTCACTGCGAAAGCTGCTGATCGAGATCATGTCGTCCAGCTCGGCGTAGGTGTAACCGGCGATGAACTCCAGACGCGATGACTTGTTGTGGCAGAACGTCATCCGGGCATAACCATCGGCCATGAACAAGTCCGTGGCGTATTCCGCTTGGACATTGCCGGAGAACAAGTTCTGTTGACTGATGATGACCGAGTCCTCTTGCGCCGTGCCCGGATTGAACCGGGGGACGAAGTAGTAGGGGCGGCCGAGGGAACGGGCAGCCGCATCGGTTTGGTCACCGCTGGCGGAGTAATCGTCGCCGTTTTCGCCGATCCACAGGGTGCGTCCGCCGATGCCGAAGCTGTCGGTCAGGTAGCGTCCCACGTCCGTGCGAATGCCGCCGGAAAGGCCGCCATCGAGATCGTCACCGAACTCAACAGTGGCTGCCGGCAAGACGGGAAACACACCGGGTGCGGCAGAGGTCACCAGTGGTGGTGCCTGTCGCTCGGCATGGAACATCAACATCGCTTCGGCTCGCATCCAGCCGTCCTTGCCGCACAGGTTGAGCAGGCCGGCCAAACCGCCGCCGCCCTTGCTGCCACACATGCTGTCGCAGCCGACACCATCGCAGCCGGGGCTGTCGCAACTGTCACAACCGCCGATCGCTCGCTTCAATCCGCCGTCAAAGAAGCCGGCAGGCTGCAGATCACCCACGGTCACCGGAGCGTAATCGCTGATCGGTGCAACGGGAGCGGCAAAAGGGGAACCAACGTGCACCGGGGCATCGGAGGCGACATCGCCGACGAATGCTTGTGGGGAATCGTTGGCGGGTACATACTGATTGTTGTCAGCCTGGGCCGACGCTGAGGCGGACAGCAACAGCGCTGCCAGGGTCATGCCTCGAAAGTTTTTCTTCATTATTGTAGTCTCGCGCAGTCCGGGATTACTGGAACGACTGGTATAAGACGATCGACGAAAACGAGCGTTAGATCGAGAACGTCCCTTATGGTGCTTAAAGTCGGCGTATCCCTCCCAACTTCAACACTCAAACTGCCTGGACTTTCCAAAGTGCAGGAAAAACAGCGTTTTGAGCGGTAGACTGGGGTTCGCAAAGCTCCCCAAGCACTCTGCTTTTGCTAAATCTTTTCGCAAATTGGTCCCCTAAACAGCTCGATGACCGACCAAGACCCCGGCCAAAACGACGCCAGATCGAGCCGCCAGCCCGATCCGACCGATTCCGTCGACACGCAAATCGAGCCTCCCACCGGAAACCGCAATACGATCGTCGAACCGATCGAGCCCCCCGAGTCGGTCACCGAACCCGAGCCCAACGCCGAACCGGAGACGAAGACCGCGACCGAAGCGAACACGCACCCCGAAGCGAACACCCAACCCGAGCCGATTGCCGCCCCCGAGCCGATCGAGCGAAAGGTCGTCCAAGCGACCGAAATCATTCCCGCCGACAAGCCCCGCGGCGACTCTGACAAGCCCCGCGGTGACGCCGGAACGCCCCCGGCCACCGTCGCCCCGGAGCGTTTTCAGTCGGTCGGCACCAAGTCGATGTCGATCTTTTCCGGCGGCGGCTTCCACCCCAAAATGGTGCGTTGGAAGCGGATGCTCACCGAAATCAATGAGCTCGAACCGACGCTGCAACCGGAGTCCGACAACGACCTTCGCAAACGGTCGTTGGCGCTGCGGTACCGCGCCATGGCCGGCGAAAAACTGGCCAAGCTGCTTCCCGAAGCCTACGCCTTGGTTCGCGAAGCCGGCCGCCGAACGCTCGGCATGCGGCACTACGACGTGCAGATGATCGGCGGCATCTCGCTGTTCGAAAGCCACATCGCGGAAATGCAGACCGGTGAAGGAAAAACGTTGACCGCGACGCTGCCGCTGTACCTGCATTCCTTGGTCGGCAAAGGCGCCCACCTGGCAACGGTCAATGATTACTTGGCCAAACGGGACGCCGAATGGATGACCCCGATCTACAACCTGCTGGGCGTCAGCGTCGGAATCATCCAGACGCCCGACGACCAAGGGTCCCGACGCAAATCGTATGGCTCCGCGGTCACCTACGGGACGGCCAAAGAGTTCGGATTCGATTTCCTGCGAGATCGATTGCTATTGCGTGCCCAGAACCGCATCCAGACCGAAATGCTGGGTGATGGCGGCGGCGGTTTCTCCGATTCCGGCGATAAACCGGTGATGCGGGGCATGCACTTCTGCCTGGTCGACGAAGCGGACAGCATCTTGATCGACGAAGCCCGCACGCCGCTGATCATCGGTAGCCTGGAAGACACCGTCCGGGACCAAATCGTGGAAACCTATCGCTGGGCTTCCGAGCACGCGCCCGAATACGAGCTGGACGATCACTTCACGATCGACGACGACACCAAACAATACGAACTGACCGCGCGGGGCCGGCAGAAGGTCCGTGCGTTGCCCAAGAGCAATCTGGTACGGACGATGGGCCTGGTCGATCTGTACGAATACACCGAGCGGGCGATCAAGGTTTACCGCGAATTCCTGCTCGATCGCCAATACGTCGTCCGTCCCAACGACAAGGGCGTCGATGAAATCGTGATCGTCGATGAATTCACCGGCCGACTCGCCGAAGGGCGCAAGTGGCGCGACGGAATCCACCAGGCGATCGAGGCCAAAGAGAATATCGAGATCAGCGTTCCCACCGGCCAGGCGGCACGGATCACGGTCCAAGACCTGTTCCTCCGCTACAACCACTTGGCCGGTATGACCGGGACCGCGGCGACCAGTGCGCGTGAATTGAAACGGATCTACCGCACGCCCGTGTTGCGGGTCCCGACCAACCGGCCGCCCAAACGCAAGCGGCTGGCCGACCGTGTGTTCGGTTCGATCGATGCCAAATTTCAAGCGATCGTCGAAGAGGTCAAAACGATTCACGAGACGGGTCGCCCGGTGTTGATCGGAACGCGTTCGATCGACAAGAGCGAAATGTTGTCGCGGATGCTGCACGCAATCGGCATTGAGCACCAGGTTCTCAACGCAAACAACGTCGCGATGGAAGCCGAAATCGTTGCCGATGCCGGTCAACACGGCCGCGTCACCGTGGCCACCAACATGGCCGGTCGCGGTACCGACATCAAACTCACCGACCAGATCGTCGAACTCGGCGGGATGCACGTGATCTGCACCGAGTTGCACGATGCGGCACGGATCGACCGCCAGCTGATCGGACGCTGTGGACGCCAGGGCGACCCGGGTTCGTACCGCCAATACCTGTCGTTGGATGACGACATTCTCAAAGGCGGCTTGGGCCCGGACAAAGCCGAGAAGCTGAAAGCCCGCGGGGAGCGTTTGACCGATTCGGTCGACTCCTACGCCAAACTGTTCCGCCGCGCCCAACGCAAAGTGGAAAAGAAGCACTTTCGCGATCGGATGGTGCTGCTGCATCACGAAAAGGAACGCAAGAAGATGCAGCGTGAAATCGGCCAGGATCCTTACCTAGACACCCCAGACTGACGCAAATGGGGGATCTTTTTTTCGGCTTTGACTCAAGTCGCACTGGACGTCTGCCGACGGGGGTTTCAATTCGAAAAAAAGCCAAAAACCGGGCTCGGCCGAGCTTGACAGGGCAATCGAAAACACCGTATCCCCGGCTCCGTGTCCATTAGCTCCCGGCACTTCCGCCCACTTTGGTCGGTCAAGCGTCGGGGCCCGAATGGCGACGGCCAGACGCGGTCCGTCACCGTCCGGGGCTCGCGAAAGGTCGGTCCTCATTGGTTGGACAGACGTGCCGTGGGGCTAAGCCGACGATGGGTTTTCGTGAACGTAGGCGGAAACTCCATGTGTATCCAACGAAGTCTCACCGCGAAGAAGGAGTGTCGCGTTGAAACGCCACGAAAAACTTTTCGGCCTCAATCGCAATCGATGGGGCGGCGCCGTAATGGCGTGGCTTGTAGGGGCGTCCAGCGTCTCTGCCCAGCTACCGATGCCAGGCATGAGCCTGCCATCCAACGACAAAACGGGTGCGGCAACTGCTGTCGCTCCTTCCTACGCACAAGGTGGCTCGGCCCTGCCGGCCGGCTACAGGGTGCCCAACGCGACGGTCGAAAGTCGCCCCGCCGGTGGGAAACAACTCGTCCAGCAGGCTCGCGCCGCGCTGGCCGGCGGCCAGTACGAAATGGCCGTCAACGCTTTCCGCCAAGCTTCGGCGGCGGCCAAGTCGGATTCGAACCTATCGGCCGATGTCGCACGACTGCGTGTCGATCTGCAGATCGCCGGAATCGACGGCGAACTGCTCAACATCCCGGCCCCGGCGCCCAAGCGTTTGTCCGCCGGGATCAACGCCGCACCGCTGGCCACCGCAACAGCGTTGGGCAGCTCGGACATGTCCGCGGCCGAACGTGAAGCACGGCGATTGATCGCTGTCGGACGCGCCACGCTGGATCGGGGCGACACCGCCACGGCACTGCGTCTGGCACGTCAGGCCCAATCGCTCAACGCCCCCGAAGCGGCACCCCAGGTGTGGCAATTCGTCTTGGATGCCGAATCGGCCGCCAAACGCGCCGGCACGATGGATTCCCAAATCGCTTTGGCCGGTGGACAACAAGAAATCGGTAGCGACGAAGCAGGCTTCATCAAGCAGATGCTGTTCAATGCCGACGCCAACGCCGGACTGGAGAACGTCGGCGGCGGAGCCGTTGCCCAAGTGCAAGCACTCGGCGCGCCGATCCCACCGTTGCCTCAAGCCGAATTGGGCCCACCGGGAGCCGATCCCAACCGGCTGTATCAAGCCGGACTGCAGGCGCTTCAAGCCGGCGACCAGGAAACCGCTCGCAAGAACTTTGTCGAAGCGTGGAAGTACGAAGATCAATTGGACTTGGCGACCCGACAAGGGCTCAAGGACAAACTGACGCTGCTGCAACCGGCCCGGCTGCCGCGGACCGGCGGCGAGCCTCAGCTTTCCGCGATCGATCAAGCCGATGCGGAATCACGCGAGCAAACCCAACGGCTGTATCGAGAGATCACTGCCGAGATGGCCAACGCCGCTGAGATCCGAGAATCGGCTCCGTTGGACGCATTGGACAACTTGAACCGCCTGCGCCGACGCGTCGACGGTTCCAACGTCGATGAAACCAGCAAACGCACGCTCGCCCGTCTGGTCGACCGTGAACTGGAAAAGCAAAAGCAATACGTCGAATCCAATCGTGCGTCGATCGAGTTGGAACTTCAAAACGATGCGGTCCGAACCGAGCTGGCCACCGATGCCGCTCGCACAGCCCAAATCGATGAAGAGATCTCCGAGTTGGTCAACACGTTCAACGACTTGATCCGCGAGCGACGGTACTCCGAAGCGGAAGTGGTTGCGAAACAAGTGGGCGAGCTGAAACCCGGCTCCACCATCGCGACGACGATGTTCCACAAGAGCCGATTCGCCACTCGCGATCAAATCATGCGGGACATCCAAGCCGGTAAAGAAGAGCTGGTCTACAAGGGCCTGGAAGACGTCGAGTACTCCGCGTCGCTCTCCGACGGCTTGGATCCCAATCAACCGATGACCTTCGGACGCGATCCACAATCGTGGCACGAATTGACACTTCGTCGATCCCGTGACACCGGTTCGCTGTACGGCACCGTCCAAGAGCAGAAACTGAAACAACAGTTGAGCACTCCGGTCAATGTCCAGTACCGCAATCGCCCGCTGGTCGAAGTCATCGAAGACTTGAAAAAAGTCACCGGCATGCCGATCGTGATGAACCAACGCGCCATGGAAGCGGTTCGCGTTCTGATCGATACTCCGGTGACCCTGGAACTGCAAAACCAGATCGAACTCAAGAGTGCCCTGAATCTGATTCTGGAACCCTTGGATCTGGGCTATGAGATCAAGGACGAAGTGCTGCAAATCACCAGTGCCGAAGCCAAACGTGCCAACGTGATCACGCGGGTGTACAAGGTCGCCGACCTGGTGACTCCGATCCCGAACTTCACGTCCAGCTACGAAGACGGGTTGGCCGGGGCTCTGCGAGCCGCCTATCAAATGACCAACCCACGGATGGACGTGCAGATGATGCCGGTCCGGATGACCGACCTTGCTTCGCGACAGGCCAACGCCCTGCAACCGAGCAAGATGGCACCGAACATGCTCGGCCAATACGCACCGGGTGGCGCTCAGGGCGGCTTCGGCCCCCAGAACCCGCCCAACGGCAGCGGTGGTGGTGGCTCCTTCGCGGACTTCGATTCGCTGATCAGCCTGATCGAAACGACCGTCGTTCCGGACACCTGGGAAGCACTTGGTGGCAACAGCACCATGGCTCCCTATCCCCAGAACCTCAGTCTGATCATCAGCACGACCAGCGATGTTCACGACCAGATCGTCGACTTGATCGAATCGCTGCGTTCGCTGCAGAACCTTCAAATCACGATTGAAGTGCGATTCATCACGCTCTCCGATACGTTCTTTGAACAGATCGGCGTCGACTTCAACGTCCAGTTCGACGACAACGTCCAGACGCTTCCCGATGACGACAGTGGCCCGAGTGTCACCGTCGGATTCGACGGGATCTCTGGATTGCCGACGGCTGACTTGGACATCGCGTTCAACAACGGATCCTTCGGCGTCGTCCCGGCCTTCGGGGCACCCGACCCCGGAGCCCTCTCATCGATCGGTTTCGCCATCCTCAGCGACATCGAAGCGTTCTTCTTCCTGCAAGCCGCCCAAGGCGACGAGCGGACGAACGTGATGCAGGCTCCCAAGGTCACCTTGTTCGACGGCCAGATCGCCACGATCTCCGACCAGAGTCAACGTCCCTTCGTGACCAGTATCACGCCCGTTGTCGGTGACTTTGCCGTCGCCCAACAACCCGTGATCGTGGTCCTCAACGAAGGCACCCAGTTGAACGTGCAAGGGATCGTCAGCGATGACAAGCGATTCGTGCGTCTGACGCTGGTGCCGTTCTTCAGCCAAATCGGGGACGTCGACACCTTCACGTTCGAAGGTTCGCGGACGACCCGACGCAGCAGTCGGGCCGAAGAAGACACCAACGGTGACGGTGTCGTCAACGATGACGATGCGGTCGATAGCGAAGATGAAGAAGACATCATCTCCGGTTCGACCGTCCAGTTGCCGACCTTCGCGTTCACCCAAGTCAGCACGACGGTGAGCGTGCCGGACGGAGGAACGATCCTGCTCGGCGGAATCAAACGACTCAGCGAAGGACGCACCGAACGCGGTGTTCCGATGCTCAGCAAGATTCCGTACATCAGCCGACTGTTCCGCAACGTCGCCGTCGGACGCGACGCCTCCAGCTTGATGCTGATGGTCACCCCACGGATCATCATCCAAGAGGAAGAAGAGTTCGCTCAAACCGGATTCGATCCCAACCGCTAAGCGGTCACCGATCGAACACGATCAACCGAAAACGCGGCGCGGCCAGATGGGTCACGCCGCGTTTTTTTTTTCAAGTTTCAAGTTTCAAGTTTCAACAGCAGTTAGCAGTTAGCAGTTAGCAGTTAGCAGTTAGCGATTAGCGTCTGAGTACGGAGTACGGAGAGTACTGGGTACTGAGTACTGGGTACTGAGTACTGGGTACTGAGTACTGGGTACTGAGTACTGGGTACTGAGTACTGGGTACTGGGTACTGAGTACTGGGTA
>NZ_JBFHKV010000216.1:0-9520 GCF_041595215.1 Stieleria sp.
CGCATCGAGACTCGGTGGGCGAGCACGGCGACGGCGACTTCTTGAATGTCGTCGGGCAACACGTAATCGCGTTGGTCCAGCACCGCCCGAGCCTGCGCCGCACGCAGCAACATCTTCGATCCGCGAGGACTGCAACCGACTCGCAACCGCGTGTCTTGGCGGGTCGCATTGACCAGCGCCACCAGATAGCGGACCACCTTTCGATCCACCGTGACTTCGCGAACAAAACGCTGCAGCGTCGCCAGGTCGTCACGATGCATCACCGGCGTCAGCTCGCTCGAAGGGTCATGCGATGCTTGGTCGAGCAACAAATCAATTTCGCTTTCTTGATCCGGGTAATCCATCGACAATCGGAACAAGAATCGATCCAGCTGCGATTCCGGCAGGGGATAGGTCCCTTCGAATCCGACCGGGTTTTGAGTCGCGATGACGATAAACGGTTTCTCCAACCGGTACTGCGTCGAATCGATCGTGACCTGGGACTCGGCCATCGCCTCCAACAGGGCGCTCTGGGTTCGCGGCGAAGCGCGGTTGATTTCGTCGGCGATCAACAGGTTGCAAAAAATCGGGCCGCGACGAAAGTGAAACTCGCCGCTGGCGGGCTGGAAAATGGCGCTGCCCAAGATATCCGATGGCAGCAGGTCGGGCGTGCATTGGATTCGCTGGAAATCCAAGTCGATCAGCGCCGCGATGGACTTGGCCAGCGTGGTTTTGCCCACACCGGGAACATCCTCGACCAGCACCGACCCTTCGGCCAGGATACAGGTCAACACCGAATCGATGACGTCCGCTTTGCCGCGAATCACGCTTTGCAATTGCGTCCGGACCGTCTCGATTTTTCCCAACAGCCCCCGAGCGACGTCGGGATCGGTGTGATGCCGGCCGGCGGCCGAGGGGGAATCACACGGTTCCCGCTGGTCGGCAATCGGGGCATCAGACGACTCCGCGTCGGTTTCTGATTGTCGCGATTCGTTTCCGTGGGTGAACATGCGGGCCTCCAGCAGTCGCCGAAATCATCATCGAAGAGTCGTCAGCAGTGGAACACCGTCACCCGGAATCGGGAACGCGACGGAACTGCTTTTACAATAGGGCGTCAACAACCCATTCCCCTAATGTACCCTGACCCGCACGACTCCGCCGCGTTCGGCGCCACATTAATGGCCCTGGATCAATAACGCCGGATTAATAACGCGGAACCGAGCTGTCGATTTGCAGGCTCCAGGCGTCAATCCCGCCGGCCATGTTCTGAACCTTGTCAAAACCGCGTGACCGCAATGCCTCGGTCACCTGCATGCTGCGTCCGCCGTGGTGGCAATGCACCACGATCCGTTGGTCCTTGTGAGGGTCCAATTCATCCAGACGTTGACCCAGCTCCCCCATCGGAATCAGCACGCTGCCATCGATCTTTGCGGTCGCATACTCTTCGTTTTGTCGCACATCGAGCAACAAGAAGGACTCATCCGAATCCTGCAGTGCTTTGACGGTTTGAACATCAATTTCGATCGGATAGTCGTTGGACATTGATTTCCTCGCTAGAGTCGGCAGTTGGAGATGGTGGTTTGGAAGATCGCCGAGGCGCCGAGTCGTTCGAGTTTTTCCATGACGTCGATCACCTCACTGCTCCGCACCATCACTCGCACGCTCCGCCAGGCTTCGTCTTCGAGCGTTCCGATGGTCGGCGAATTAAATCCCGGCGTGATCTTCTCCGCATCAGCCAGCTTGGCCGTCGGAATGTTGTATTCCAACAGCGAGTAGTCTCGCGCGATCACCACTCCTTCCAGCCGTCGAACCACACGATCGGCCATCTCTGAATCGCGACAGGCATCGTTTTGAATCAGAATCGTTTCGTAGGAACCGATTTCTTCCAGGATGCGCAAACGGTTGGCCGCCAACGTGCTGCCGGTTTCCACCAGATCCACGATCGCGTCGGCCACGCCCAATTGGATCATCACTTCGACGCTTCCGGAAAGCGAAACCATGTGCGCAAGCGCGTTGTGTTGTCCCAGATAGGCTTTGGTGATGTGGGGAAAGCTGGTTGCGATGCGTTTTCCGTCCAGCTCGTTGGCCGATCGGATCGGGCTGTCATCGGGAATGCAAATCGCCAGACGGCAGCGTCCGACGCCCAAACGCATCCGCGTGGTCACGTTGGCGTTGGCTTCTTCCACCAGATCGCTGCCGGTGAACCCCATGTCGATGGCGCCCTCGGCCACCAAGGTCGGAATGTCATCGGTCCGCAAGAAGACCAAATCGATCGGCAGTCCCTTGACCTTGGCGAACAGCCCGCGGTTTTGGCGGCGAAAATTCAGTCCGGCCTGCAGCAACAGCTCGCCGGACAACTCACTGAGCCGCCCCTTGCTGGGAAGCCCGATTCTTAAATTGTTACTCAGTTGTCCCATGGTGGATCGCTTGCGTCTATTCGTCCGTTTTCGGTTGACTTCGATTGGCTTTTTCGACCAATCCGGACGTCCCTTCACGACGCCCCAGTTCCGCGGCGACCTCGTCCAGATCGACACCGCGATAGGCTAACATCACCAGGGTGTGATAAATCAGATCCCCAGCCTCATAAATGAAGTGCTCGCGGCCGGCCTCGCCCGGTTCGTCGACCGCCTCAATCAATTCGCGCGCCTCTTCCAAGATTTTCTCGCCGATCTTGCCGGTCCCGCCCGCCATCAACTTGGTCGTGTAGGACCCTTCCGGGCGCGTCTGGGCTCGCTCGGTCAACGTTTGCATCAGTCGCCGCAGCGGCAGGAGCGAGTCAGACATCGAAAAACAACGGTTTCGTAAAGCGGATGGGGCGCACGTAATTCCCGGCGGAAAAAATCCCGATAGTCGGAGCGGGGATCGTAGATGAGACGTTTGCCGACGTCCACTCCGCCACCAATCGAGAGCCTTTGCAACTCCCTTGCGGCGGGGCCTGGGAGACCGCCGGTCGCTTCCGGTCAACCATCCGTTCCCCTGTGACGCTGGGGATTTGCAGCGAACGCAATTCCCATTAGTGTGTCGTTTCCGTGTCCACTGTGTTCTCGCAGCCCAAGTTCTCGCTGCTCAAGTTCTCGCTGCTCAAACCCGTCGTTATTGCCATGATCACGATCGTTGACTACCAAATGGGGAATTTGCGGAGCGTCCAGAAAGCGATCGAGCGGATCGGCGGCCAAGCCGTCTTTTCGTCTGACCCGCACGAAATCGCCACCGCAGAACAATTGATCCTGCCCGGTGTCGGAGCGTTCGGGGACGCGATGGCGGAAATCAACCGACGTGATCTGGCGCAGCCGATTCACGATTTTGTCCAAACCGGACGCCCCTTCCTGGGAATTTGCCTGGGGCTTCAGTTGCTGTTCGAGGAGAGTTACGAACACGGAACACACCGCGGGCTCGGCATTCTGCCCGGCGACGTCGTTCGTTTTGAACTGCCCGACACCTTTAAAGTCCCGCACATGGGTTGGAACACCGTCCGCAAGACGTCTGAATCGGCGCTGCTGGACGACCTGGCCGACGAAAGCCACTTTTACTTCGTCCACTCGTATTACGTCCGCCCCGAGGATCCGTCGCTGATGGCGCTGGCCTGTGATTACGGGCACGAGTTTTGTGCGATGGTGTCACGCGAGAACCTTTTCGCGACGCAGTTTCACCCCGAAAAAAGCCAGGCAAACGGGCTGCAACTGCTCCGATCCTTTCACCAACTCGCCGGCCGCACCCAGCCCAACACCTAGCCGAGCTTATCGTGTCCACCTCCACCACGCCGCTCTCGCTGCAACATCCGCAGGGTCTCGGCACCGTCCACTTTGTTTGGACCCATGACCGCTTCGATCACACGATCGATTTCGACGGCCGCCAGATCGCCTGCCGAAACGGCACCGGTGAACAGGCGTGGCCGGAATCGCCGCCGATCCAACAGCTGTCGATCGAATCCATCGACGGACGCGACGTGGCCCTCGGTGTCGGCTGTGCGGGAACGAGCCACTGGAGTTTGAGTGTCGAACCGACGCCCGACGGATTTCGCTTCGATTGGGCCTGCCGCGCGAAAGAAACCCCCGAGCAACTCGGAACGACCTACCACGACTCGGCGGCGATCCAGATCGAACCCGCGGCGGCGTCGAACGTTACGGCCGACACCGCGACCGACACGGCGTCCACCCGAATCCGACCCGACGGCGTCTTTTCCGGTGGTGGCACGTATCGCTGGTGCTACGCCGTTCGCCTCCGAGAGGGGTGAATCGGCTGAGAGAATCGAGCAGGGCGCGGGCGTTGTCGCGATCCGGTAACTCTTGGGATCGCCTGAACTAGCCCGCTCCGCCGCGGCGGCGCAGCCCTTCAACGGCCACACGGAACCTCCCATTTAACGCATTCTTCCTGGTCTGACAGTCTGCCAAAATTTTTTGCCGGGACGGCTCGTCGCCGCAAGCCCTTGATGCGATTCGATTACGGGCGTGCCAAAGAAACGCAGGCCGCAAAACTTTTGCATTCTTCCTACCCTGCCCCTTCCGCAATCTCGAACGATCGAGAAGCTTTGCGGCCAATTCACTCGTCGCGGCCAGATGTCGGCCGCCACGACTAGCGTTTTGCCACAGCTTGAGACCTAGGGTAGCGGTACTCGATAACGGCCCGTTGATTGAATCGATTTTGCGAAATCATCGCGATCATGTGAGGCATGAACGCGAGGGCGCCGCGTGGCCCCTTGCCGACACATGGGAGCTTCAACCAACAGACCGAGGAGAGTGCTGGTCGGCACAAGAACCCTCCTTCTCAGCCGTGGCGGAGCACTAGCAGAGTCCTTTTCGTAGGAGAAAACCAACGTGCGTTCAACCGCAATTTCTCGTGTTCGCCTTCATGCAGTCTTGGCGATTCTGTGCCCCGTCCTGATGTTCAGCCTGTCTGGAAATCAGGTGACCGCCCAATCGACGGCGCCATCCACATCGGGCGTGGTGACCACCGCGTCGAGTTACGTTTGCCCGAAATGCGGCCGCATCCACGCGACCTCGCAACCGGCAGCGACGACGACCACCACCACTTCGGCGCCCCAGGCTGCAACCGCGACCCCGATCCGATCGGTTGCCCAAGTTGCTTATCAGAAAGCCAGCGGAGGCGTTCAGAACGTTCTGAGCATGCTCAACAACCAGCGCTCTCGACAAGGACTGCGGACCCTGCGATATGACGCAACATTGCAATCGGTTGCCGAGCGCCGCGCACGCCAGATGGCCAGCATGGGTCTGAAGTCGCATCCGCCGGGATCGTTTGCACCTGGCCGCTACGAAGGTGTCGGCTGGTCCAGCTCCTTTTCGCCTCGTGGAGTCTCCGCGTGCTACACCAGCGATCCCAGAATGACCGCCGCCGGCGCCGCCATGGTCACCGGTCGCGATGGCGTTTACTTCGCCGTGGTCTATCGCTAAACGAACTCAGCCGACCAAGCCGCCGTGCGGTCGGCTACATGCTAGCAACCGCCGCGCTGCTGCTGGTCGCTTCACGACGTGTCGAGGCGCAAGCCCCGCTGCCGGACAACGAGCCGAATGGACTCGGCTCGATGATGACTTCCGACCAAGCCCGAGCGACGGTCCAGTCGCTCGTGGACTTGGCGATCCGCAAGACGCCCCACCAGTACAACGGCAAGAAGAACTGGGAAAAGACGAAGAAGATTTGGGCCGGGGTGCGGTTCCGCCGCGACGGGTTGAAGCTTTCCACGCATCGTCGCTGGCGTGAGGTCCGTCACGGGTTGCAAACCCGCTACCACGTGCAGTTCCCCGGCGACGCGTCGGCACCTCGCCCCGTCATTGCCGAGGTGCGTCAGGTCACGCATTGCAACGGCGACGCGTCCCAGCGCGCCGGCTGGACGATTGAATGTGAACTGGCGACACCACTGGACTTTTCCGCTCGCATCGAGCGTTGGAATCTGGGAGTCCAGTGGTACAGCGTCGAAGTCAGCGGACACATGGAAATCCGACTGACCGTGCACGGACGGCTGAGCAGCTATCCCGATTATTCGGTGCTTCCACCGGCGATCGTGATCGACCCCACGGTGACGTCGGCGTCATTGCATCTGGACGCCTTGCATGTCGACCGGATCAGCAAGGTCGGTGGCGAGGTCGCAGAAACCTGGGGCGAGATCGTTGAAAAGATCGTCAATGAAATCTTGATCGACGACATCAACGAGAAGCTTCACGCCAAGCTGAACAAGGCGATCGACAAGAAACGCGACGATCTACGGTTTTCCGCCGTGGATTGGATGTCGGGTTTCACATCCATCGAAAATCAGCACAACTGACCAAGGGTGTGATCGAGATAACGTTTGGTGTGATCGAGCAGATGATCGTAGCTGATCGATTCGACGTCCTCTCCGATCAACTCCACTTCCCATGACCCGCAGTAACCATTTTCGTGCAACAGTTCGATCAGTTCGGGCAACGGCACGCAACCGTCACCGAGCAGGCAACGATTCATCTCGCCGTGCGGACAATGGCGGCCGTCACCGAGTTGAACCAGATGAAGATGGCGAGCCACGTCGGGTAGCCAGCGCAGTGCATCTCGATCCATCCCGATGTGGTAGGTATCTATCACCATCCCTAGGGACGGGTTGTCAACGCGTTCGATAATGTCGAGCGTTGATTGCAGATCATGGACGAACGACCATTCGTCACCACAACCGGGGTGAAACGGTTCCAGCGCCAACTTGACGCCGTGTTCCGACGCAACCGCCGCAACCCGATCGAGCGCTTGACAAAGGGTTCGGCGAAGATGTGTTTTGATGTGATTGTTCTTGCCGCCGGCCAACACGATCAACGTGCCGGCACGCAATTGCGCGGCTTGGATGACGGCGCTGACCGCATCCGAAACGGCATCTTCGAACGGCCGTCCGTCGCTGCCGGTGAACCCGCCGCCCCAGGACAGCGACGTGGCCACCATCGAATGTTCGGCGAGCAATTCGATCGTTCGCTCGACACCATAATCTTCGACCTTGGGACGATACAGTCCGATGCCGCCAAACCCGCGTTGGGCATAGGCGTTAACGTCCGACTCCAGGTCCCAACGCAGTGTTGAGAGCTGGCTAACAGAAAGCGTGTTCATCCGTGCTTCGGCCATGGAGAAAGAATCAATCGAAGAGCGTCGACGTGGCGTCGGTCAGGATTGTAACCCATCGTCAAAACGAACGATGCGCGAACTGTTTGATGGCAAAACACTTTTGGGCAAAACGTTTTGCCATCGCGTCTCGGCGTACGTTGTCGATTGATGATCAGCCGTTTGGCGCGAGCCTACGGGCCCTGCGCTGGCTGAAACCTTGTTGCGTTACGGGCGCCCGGACGCTGGCGCGAACCGGCTGATGTCGATTGATGATCAGCCGTTTGGCGCGAGCCTACAGGCCCTGCGCTGGTCACGACGTTGTCGATTGAGTGGCATAGGGCTCGCGCCCTACCGCTAATTACAGGGCGGAGGGCTCGCGCCCAATACCGCTAAATCGAGAAGCGAAAATGAAACACCATGGCTCCCCTTCTATGGTCCCGGGCTTGCCAAGGGGGTAAGTCGTGAATTTTTGTTTTCTTTTCATGATTAAAAATCGTTGGCCCGAGTCCCTTTCGCCTTCGCCGTCGCACCAGCCCTGCACTTGTTGCGTTGAGGGATGGTGCGACGGCGAAGGCGAGGGGGACGGACCCTTTTGTCGAGCCGGAGCTCTCGCCGCAGTCGTCGCTACCTTGTCTAGGCAAGCTTGTTTGCACATCCGTTTGTAAGTCAACACTTGATCCGGCATCTCGTTGCATGCGTTGACGCGGTAAACGCGTCGGCGACAACCTTCTATCCGTCACGGCGAGCCATGTTCCCATGGCCCCCGTTAAACCTAATGCCGTTTTCGTTCGCTCGCGAACGTTCGGCAACGAGATCCGACGACGGGTAGCCCATCTCTCCAACAGGAGCCGGCAAGGCTCCCCTGGGGAAGCAACGGTACCCGTCACCGGATTCGTGTTCGTCTTACTTTTTTGTCAGTGCAATTGGCTTGGTCGGCTGAGGGGACTGCTGCAAGTCAGAGATTCTATCTATCAAAAAGGGGCGTTCTAAAAGGTCTCGATCTGATCAAGCCGAGGGTGTCTGCGGCGGAATCAATGAAGGCGAGCGAGCAAACGACAATTGCTGGCTCAATTTGGCTCCCGCTGGTATCTCGTCTTCAAACAAAAACTTCCGCAACGCAATGAGTAGCTTTCGTGCCAACGCCACCACGCCACGTTTCCTGTTCCTGCTCGTACCATCGTTGAACTTCGCGTTGTACCACTTCGCAAGATCACTTTGCGGCTGAAACTGGAGCCAGCCCCAGGCAGCTTCGATCAGCAATACGCGTAATTCACCGCGTCCGGCTTTGCTGATGCCTTGCTCTTTGCCTACATCACCACTCTGGTGCGGCGTTGGGACCAGACCGACCAATGCGGCGAGTTGCTTGTTGTTCTTGATGTTCCGCCAAGAAAAAATTTCCGAAGCAAGTGTCCATGATAAAACCGGGCCGACCCCGCAAAGCTGAATGAGCTTGGCGGCTTGACTGGCGGCGTTTGAAGGGGATTCAGGTTGCCTGGCCCCGGGCTGTTTGTCCTTGGCCGCGTTGTCCTTGACAGCGGTCCGAATCAAGTCGGCTTGCTCAGCTTGCAGGTCACGGATCTGTTCATTGACAATTTGAATTCGTTTGAATTCTCGCCTCAGGGACGCTTGGAGTCTCGGCATCAAGGGACGATCATCAGCGGTTCGGAACTTGGCGAGATTGGCTTCAAACGAGGCAGTGATGGTGACGCTCTTGATACCTTGCCCGTTGAGGTGTGATTTGATCCGGCAGGTGTGTGCGGTGCGTTCTTTCTTCAAGATTCGCATTTCTCGATTCAATGTCCGTTCGTCTTCGTCGATGTGGCTTGGGATATGAATCATCTGGCATGCGAATTCGTCACCCTTAAGCTTGCGAATCAACGCAGCGACGATTTTGCAGGCATCAATGCGATCGGTCTTGGCCCGTTTGCCTCGTCGATTGACCTGGATCGAAGCGGCGTCAACGATATAGCTCTCGATCCCCTTGGCAACCAAGCATCGATGGATCCAGAATCCGTCGCGTCCGGATTCATAGCAGGACGCGACAGGGCAATCTTCATCGAGCCCGAAACGTTGCTTGGCGTGGAGGATCTCGGCTTCAAGTTTCTTGAAATTTCCTGAGCGCATGCTTTTGATGCGGGGCTTGCGGCCAAGAGTGTCCGAGAAGGCCACCACCCAGGTTCTTTCGGAAAGCTCAAGACCGATGTACAGGGTGTTTTGGCGGGTGATACACTGGTTTTGCGGGGTCGCAGTCATGTTACGCTCCTAAAGTTTGCGTGAAGAACAAACCCAGAGTGTCGCACCTGCGACCTCGTCTTTCGACCCATAGCATCTCTCCCCCGATTCCTGACTCGCTTAGGCTCGTCAGGAATCGGGGGAGAGGGGAGCCATGGTGTTTCATTTTCGCTTCTCGATTGAGCGGTATTGGGCGCGAGCCCTCCGGTTCCGCGTCTTTGCCAAAACGCTATCGTCC
>NZ_JBFHKV010000217.1:0-9505 GCF_041595215.1 Stieleria sp.
GAAAGAGAAGGGCTACTTCGAAGAAGAAGGTCTGAACGTCGAAATCGAAGCGCAATCGAACTGGAAAGTTTTGCTGGACCGAGTGATCGACGGCCAACTCGACGGCGCCCACATGCTGGCCGGCCAGCCGATCGGTGCGACGATCGGGTTCGGCACCCAAGCTCACGTGATCACCGCCTACAGCCTGGATTACAACGGCAACGGGATCACCGTCAGCAACGAAATCTGGGAACAGATGCAGGAGAATGATCCAGCACTGAAATCGGATACCCCGCCGCATCCGATTCCCGCGACCTCGCTCAAACCGATCGTTGATTCGTACAAGCAAGAGGGCAAGGACTTCAACATGGGGATGGTTTTCCCCGTCAGCACGCACAACTACGAAATTCGATATTGGCTCGCCGCCGCGGGCATTCATCCGGGGATGTACACCGAAGAAAACATCCAAGGGACCGTCGACGCCGACGTGTTGCTGTCGGTGACCCCACCGCCCCAGATGCCCGCCACACTGGAAGCAGGGACGATCCTCGGTTACTGCGTCGGCGAACCGTGGAATCAACAAGCCGTCGTCAAAGGCATCGGTGTTCCCGTCACCACCAACTATGACATTTGGAAGAACAACCCCGAGAAAGTCTTCGGCGTGACCAAAGAGTGGGACGAGAAACACCCCAACACGCACCTCGCGGTGATCAAGGCTTTGATCCGCGCCGGCAAATGGCTCGACGCAACCGATGAGAACGGCGTGCTGGTCAACCGCCAAGAAGCCGCCAAGATTCTGTCGGGGAAAGATTACGTCGGAGCGGACGAAGATGTGATCGACAACAGCATGACCGGCACGTTCGTGTTCCAGGAAACCGACGTCCGCCCGATGCCCGACTTCAACGTCTTCTTTAAATACTACGCCAGTTACCCGCACTACAGCGACTGCATCTGGTTCTTGACGCAGATGCGGCGCTGGGGCCAGATCACCGAAGGCAAACCCGCGAGTTGGTACGCGGAAACGGCCAAGGAGATCTACAAACCCGAAATCTATCGCAAGGCCGCGGCGATGTTGGTCGCCGAGGGCAAAGCGTCTGCCGAAGACTTTCCCGCAGAGGACTACGACGGCTACCGAGCTGCGACGACGGAATTCATCGATGGCACTCGATACGACGCCAAAGACCCGGTGGGCTACGTCAACGGATTTGAGATCGGCAATAAAGATCCCGAATCGCTGGCGAAGCAGTGAATCACCCTTCGGCGCGATCGACGTTGCACGGACGTCGGTCGCGCCGACCAAGCCTCTTGAAATGTGCATGCCGCGGTGACCGCCTCGCCGTTGCATGTTCGGGAAGCGGCCATTCGGGTCGGACGTCTCGGTCCGGTGCCAGACGTCCGACCCGGCCGTGGATCCCGAACACTGAAACCATCCCACACTCCTATACCCAACCACCTTGTAGCGAATCGTATGAATTGGAGAGGAAACGCACTGAAGTTCTGTGACGTCGCGGGGCTTCCCGCGCTGGAACCGTTCGTCAGACTGCTCGCCGGCGAAGACGTCAAAGAACAACTCAAAGGGATCGCGAAATTCGTGGTCCTGCCCGTCGCGGCCGTCGCCGTGTTCCTGCTGCTGTGGTCGGCTGCCGCCCGCACGGTGGTCACCGACAGCATGCAACTGCCCAGCCCGACCGACACCTGGACGGCCGGCAAGGAACTGTTCGCCATGCATTCGGCCCAGCGTGCCGAGGACCTGAAGGTCAAGCAGGAAAAAACGATGCAAGCGGTCACGTTGCTGGCCCAAGCCAACTCGGTGACCAAGCAGGCCGAATCGGCAACCGGCCAGCGAAAGGAAACACTGCTGGCAAACGCCTTGGTGCTGAAGAAGAAAGCGGTTCAAGCAGCCAACTATCGTCCGTCGAGCGCCCCGACGTTCGTCGACCAGATCATCACCAGTTTGAAAACCGTCTTCGTCGGATTCGCCATCGCGACGTTGATCGCCGTCCCGATCGGCGTGCTGTGCGGCATGAGCCCCTGGTGCAACGCGGCACTCACACCCTTCATCCAAATCTTCAAACCGGTTAGCCCGCTGGCTTGGTTGCCACTGGCTTTCCTGATCATCGTCTGGGCCTATTCGGGCACCAAACCCGGCGAGAACTTTTTCGACAAAGCGTTTTTGATTTCCGCGATCACGGTCTCGTTGTGTTCCTTGTGGCCGACGCTGGTCAACACCACGCTCGGCGTGGCAAGCGTCGACAAGGATTACATGAACGTGGCTCGCGTGCTGAAACTTTCCTGGAGCCAACAACTGTTCAAGATCATTCTGCCGGCCAGTTTGCCGCTGATGTTCGCAGGACTGCGGATCAGTTTGGGTGTCGGTTGGATGGTGTTGATCGCAGCCGACATGCTGGCCCAAAACCCCGGTTTGGGCAAGTTCGTCTGGGACGAGTTTCAAAACGGTAGCAGCCAGACCTACGCCCGCATCGCGTTCAGCGTGATCATCATCGGTTTGATCGGACTGTTGCTCGATCGAATCATGATCTTCATGCGGAACCTGGTCAGCTTCGGTGA
This sequence comes from Stieleria sp., assembly GCF_041595215.1. NCBI lineage: Bacteria > Pseudomonadati > Planctomycetota > Planctomycetia > Pirellulales > Pirellulaceae > Stieleria > Stieleria sp. The sequence goes on from NZ_JBFHKV010000217.1 coordinate 2,548, forward strand.
CCCGCAAGCCGCCTAACCCATTCTTTTCTCACGAATCCTCACACCCCCAGAAAAACGATGAGCGTCGCAGTTCTTGATCGGCCCCGATCCAAAGCGATTGCCAGACCCGCGCCGCCCGACCCGCTGATTTCCATGCGGGCGGTCTGCAAAGGGTATGGGAGTGGTGTCACGCGCAACGAAGTACTCAGCAACATCAATCTGAATCTGCGCAAGGGCGAATTCCTGGCGATCGTCGGTTTCTCCGGCAGCGGAAAAACAACGTTGACGAAGTTGCTGGCCGGACTTGAGATGCCAGACAGTGGCGAGATCGTGATGGACAACGAAATCATCAAGGGGCCGAGCCAAGAACGCGGCATCGTGTTCCAAAACTATTCGCTGCTGCCCTGGCTGACCGTTCGCGGCAACATCGCCCTGTCGGTCGATCGAGTGTTCAAGCATTGGTCACGCGGCGAGCGACGCGACCATGTCGAAAAATTCATTGAAATGGTTGGCTTGTCACACGCCGTGCATCGTCGTCCCCACGAGTTGTCCGGTGGGATGCGTCAACGGGTGTCGTTGGCCCGAACCCTGGCGATGAAACCCAACGTTCTGCTGCTCGATGAACCATTGTCCGCACTCGATGCCCTGACCCGCAGCGTGCTGCAGGAAGAGATCCTCAAGATCTGGGAAGAAGAACGGCAGACATGCTTGCTGATCACCAACGACGTCGACGAAGCGATCTTGTTGGCCGATCGGATTGTCCCGCTGAACCCGGGCCCCAACGCATCGCTCGGCCCGGCATTTTCGGTGGAGCTGGAGCGTCCCAGAGACAAGACCGCGCTGAACCACAACGAGACCTTCAAGGGTTTGCGAAACGCGGTCACCAATTACCTGGTCGCCGTGCGACAGAAGTCGCGTGACGACGAAGCGTTGGCGTCCGAAGCGCCGCCCATCGAATTACCCGAACTGCAACCGCGAAGTCTGCGAGTTCCTCGCGGACGGGCCGGTTAATCATTAATGCCACTTACTTTCACGCCAAACGGGGAACTTTTGTTAGCGGCAGGGCGCGAGCCCTCCGGTCTTTCACGGTCAAATCGGACGGCTCGCGCCGTGCCGCTAACGCCTGTCGTGCCAAAGCAAGTGGCATTGGGCTGACCCCCGCGGGAAAGGTTTCCCGCCTGTCATCCGGCCCCGTACCGGCTTGACTCCTTCCACACACCAACACGAACAACCACAGAACCCCACAAGGCGGACCCATGGCCGGTTATGTAGAAATGTTTCGTCTCGGCAAGACCTACGACACGCCCAACGGGCCGGCGGTCATTGTCGAAGAATTCAACTTGAACATGGCGAAAGGCGAGTACATCTGTCTGCTCGGCCATTCCGGGTGCGGTAAAAGCACCGTGTTGACCATGACCGCCGGACTCAACCCGATCAGCGACGGCGGCATCGTCATCGACGGCCACGAAATCGAAGGGCCGGGTCCGGACCGTGGCGTGGTCTTTCAATCGCCATGCTTGATGCCATGGATGACGGCCATGGAGAACGTGCTGCTGGGCGTCAACCAGGTTTATCCGCACGGCACCAAGGCCCAACGGCATGACATCGCCGGGTACTACCTGACCCTGGTCGGTCTCGGCAATAGCCTTCACACGCGCGCCTCGGCACTCAGCCAGGGCATGCAGCAACGCGTCGGGATCGCGCGGGCGTTTGCCTTGAAACCGAAGATGTTGCTGTTGGACGAACCGTTCGGAATGCTCGACTCGCTCACCCGGATGGAACTGCAAGAAATCCTGTTGGAGATCCTCGTCCGCGACAAAGTCACCACGTTGATGATCACGCACGATGTCGACGAAGCGCTGTTCATGAGCGACAGGGTCGTGATGATGACCAACGGTCCGCGGGCACGCGTCGGCAAGGTGTTTGAAATGCCGTTTGACAGGCCGCGGGTCCGCGCCGAAGTCCTCGATCATCCCCAGTACTACGACTTGCGGGGCGACATGATCCAGTTCCTCGAGGACCAAGACCACAAGAAATTAAAAGCCGATGCGGAAGCGTTGGAGGCGAAAAAACAAGCCGAGCAGGAGCCCGAAGCGGTCGGCGTTTAATCGCGAAGCCGTAGGAACACTATGATCACAGCCACATCTAATCATTCGTTCTTGACCAACATGATCGTGTTGGAGATCGACGACAGCGGTTCGTCACCGAGTTGCTCGATCCCGGTCGCCGATCGCGCGATCGCCGCCTCGCTCGAGACAGGATTGCCCACGATCAAACAGTCCGTCGAGGGCGAAGCAGACGCGGTCGCGATGTGCGTTCCCATCTATCGCTCCGAAGAGATCGCTTCAGTGATCGTTTGGGTCGGCAGCGCCAGCGACGAGACCGTCGGGGTGATGGAGATCTGGCAGCCGATTAGCGAATTCGATGATCTGAACCTCACGCAGGGCTACTACGGTCCGCTGGATCGATTCCAAAACGTCAGCTCGTTCGTGCGTTTCGAAAAGGGCATGGGATTGCCCGGACAGGTTTGGCGCAACCTCAGCTTTGTCATCCACGACAACCTTCCCAGTCATCCCGGTTTCCTGCGTGCCGCCGGTGCGTCCGCCGAATCGTTGCAAGTCGCGATCGGACTTCCGGTCTTCGGCGAAGACTTTCTGGCGACGGCCGTTCTGATCAGCTCCGACTCCGCCCCGATCGCTCGCGGGTACGAGGTCTGGCGGTGCGCCGAGGACCACTTGCTGTTGGAATCGCGCGCCTATCAACGCCTGGAACAATCGCTGATGTACGAGGTCGACCAGACCGTCCCGTTGGAAGGCAGTCTTCCCGGTCTGGCCTACACGTCCGGTGTCGCCACGATCAGCGAGGATCCCGACATCGTTTACTCGGGTCGTCCCTTCCGCGGTGGATTGCCTTGTAAAGGTGTCGCGATCCCGTTTTTCGAACAAGATCGCATGACGAATATCCTGACGTTGTTGCTGTAAGGGAAGAGAAACGCAATGAGCACTATGCTTCCCGTCGTCAACCGACAACCCGAACTGGTCGGGCAACTGCTGCATGAGCAACAACAGCTCAGCGCCGTCGAACAGTTCAGCGACTGGCACACCGACCACGAGTCGTCCGGCACGACGACCGCACCGGCACAAGAAAAATACTATCGCAGCCTGTTGCCGGCGACGGCCCCGGGACCGAACGAACAATTCGCCTTCGAAGTTGATCTGAATGCGTGCAGCGGATGTAAAGCCTGCGTGGTGGCCTGCCACACGCTGAACGGATTGGAGGAAGACGAATCCTGGCGCCGAGTCGGGACGCTGCTGATCGGCGATCCCGATTATGCCGACGCCGCCGCGATCCAACACGTCACCACCGCCTGCCACCACTGCGAAGACCCCGGATGCCTGAACGGTTGCCCGGTCAAGGCCTACGACAAGGACCCGGTCACGGGGATCGTGCGCCACTTGGACGACCAATGCATCGGATGCAAATACTGCACGATGATGTGCCCCTACGAGGTGCCGCAATACAGCGATCGCTTGGGCATCGTTCGCAAGTGTGACATGTGCCACCAACGATTGAGCGTTGGTGAAGCACCGGCCTGCGTTCAATCCTGTCCGAACGAGGCGATTCGCATCACCGTTGTTCCCACCGGGGAGGTTGAAGTTGCCGGGCAAGACACGCTCGTCCCCTCGTCACCGTCGTCAGGCATCACGCGACCGACCACACGTTATGTTGCCGAAACCTCGCTCGATCCCGCGCTGACACGTCCCCAAGACGAGAACGTCGACGAGGTTGCCGAAAGTCATTGGCCGTTGGCCGTGATGCTGGTCGCGACGCAGATCGCCGTCGGTATTCTGATCGCCGAATCGCTCGCCAGCTTGGTGTTGACCGCGGTGGGAATCAGCGTCCCAGACGCCGTGCCGATCGCCGCGGCGCTTTCGGCGTTCGCAATCGGCAACATCGGCCTCGGGATCGCACCGCTGCACCTGGGACAACCGCTTCGCATGTGGCGTGTGTTTTTGGGATTAAAAACCAGTTGGCTCAGTCGCGAAGCCGTCGTCCTGGGCAAATTCATGGGGCTGCTGGCGGGTGCCATCGCGCTGCTGTTGCTGCCGGTGGTCTGGGATTGGATCCCGACATCGATCCAACAATGGATTCCGACCGAATGGATCCCCGCTTGGGCCGGACGGGCGTTGCTGGTCGCGTCGATTCCGGTCGGGCTGGCAGGGTTGTATTGCAGCGCGATGATTTACATCGCCACCAAGCGGCGGCCTTGGCGAAGCGGGCGAACGTTGCCGCGTTTCTTCGGCACGTCGCTGACCTGCGGACCGATCGTCGCGGCGGTCGTGTTTGCGTTGACCGGATTCGGCGTCACCGCCGCGTTGTTGTGCTTGGCCGGTGCCGTTGCGGGCTGGTGGAAATGGACGCGTGAACGTCGGTTGTATCGCGCCCCTGACGGTTCCGAGGATCCCTATGACCGGCGTTCGCGGCGGCTGGTGCATCAGCATCTCGGCGAGACGTTGCGGATGAGAAACTTCAGTGCCGTCGTCGCCACGCTGCTGGCCGGGCTGGCGTTCATGTTGTGTCCGTTTTTGCCCCTGGTCGGTGCGGGCTGTGCCGCGCTGTCGGCCGCCGTTTGGATCGCCGGCGAAAACCTGGAACGTCTGCTGTATTTCCAAAGCGTTGTTTACGACCGCATGCCGGGCACACTTTAAGAGACCACCGCAATGAGCATTGGAACCCCCAAATCATTGACGCAACTTAGCGAAGAGCGTCGCCCGAAGTCGTTTGAGCTTCCCCAGCTGCTGCAGGCTCGCACGGGCAAGATGACCCGCGAACTGCTGCTCAACCCGGGCGATCACGGGTTGGGGATGACACCCGAGTCGTTGCGGGCCGAAACAACCACCGTGGCCGCCTGCGGTTACTGTGCGACAGGGTGCGGACTACGGCTTCACGTCCGCGACGGACAAGCCGTCGGGTTGACCCCCGAAACCGATTACCCGGTCAACCTGGGCATGGCTTGCCCCAAGGGGTGGGAAGCCCTGGAGGTGCTCGACGCCGATGACCGAGCGACCCACCCGTTGCTGCGCGACTCCCATGGCGAACTCAAACGAGTCGATTGGGACACCGCACTGACGACCTTTACCGAACGTTTCAAGGCCATCCAATCCGAACACGGCAACGATTCGGTCGCGTTTCTCAGCACCGGGCAAATCCCCTGCGAAGAGATGGCGTTCCTCGGCGCGCTGGCAAAGTTCGGGATGGGAATGTTGCACGGCGACGGCAACACGCGGCAGTGCATGGCAACCGCCGTGACCGCCTACAAAGAATCGTTCGGGTTCGACGCGCCGCCATACACCTATGACGATTTCCAACAGAGCGATTGTCTGGTTTTCGTGGGCGCAAACCCCTGCATCGGGCACCCGATCATGTGGGAACGCGTGCTCCGCAATCCCAATTCGCCCGAGATCATTGTGCTGGATCCCCGCCGGACCGAAACGGCGATGGCCGCGACCCAGCATTTGCAGCTGCGTCCCAAGAACGATCTGGCCATTCTGTATGCGATCACCCAGCACCTGATCGCATCGGATTTGATCGATCACGAATTCATCGCGGCACACACGACCGGATACGATGATCTGGCCGCCCACGTCGCAGCGTTTACCCCCGACGCCGTCGGCCCCGCTGCCGGCATCTCCGCCGACGAGATACGTCGCGCCGCCGAATCGATCGGTCAGGCAAAGGCGGCGTCGCTATGGTGGACGATGGGCGTCAATCAAAGTTACGAGGGAACTCGAACCGCCCAGGCGATGATCAACATCGCCTTGATCACCGGCAACATCGGACGTCCCGGAACGGGGGCCAACAGCATCACCGGACAGTGCAACGCGATGGGTTCGCGGTTGTGGAGTAGCACGACCAACCTGTTCGGCCACCACAAGTTCGAATCGGCCGAAGATCGCCAACGTGTCGCCGACATCCTGGGGATCGATGTGGACAAAATCCCCACAGAAACCGGTTGGTCCTACGACCGAATCGTCGAAGGGATCCGCAACGACGAAATCAAAGGGCTGTGGGTGATCGCCACCAACCCGGCACACAGCTGGATCGACCGAGGCGACTTCAAGGAGTTGCTCGACAAGCTCGATTTCCTGGTGGTGCAAGACATGTACGCATCCACCGCGACCGCACAACACGCCGATTTGGTGTTGCCGGCGGCGGGTTGGGGCGAAAAAGAAGGCACGTTCATCAACAGCGAACGGCGGTACGGGCTGCTCAAGAAAGTCCGCAAAGCCCCCGGAGAAGCGCTGGCGGATTTCCAGATCTTTCGTGCCATCGCCGCCTACTGGGGCGTTGAAGCCATGTTTGCCGATTGGACACACCCCGAAGCCGTGTTCGAAAAAATGCAAGCAGCCAGCGAAGGCCGCCCCTGTGACATCAGTGGAATCAAGGGCTATCGGCAGCTGGATCAATGCGGCGGCATCCAGTGGCCATGGTCGCGTGAAGACGCAGCGGCACACACGACGCCGCCCCAGGAACGTCGACTGTTTGCCGACGGATCGTTCTGTCATCCGGACGCCAAGGCACGATTGATCGTGGACAACATCACTCCGATGCCCGAACCGCCGGACCAAGACTACCCGACGCTGTTGATGTCCGGTCGCGGCACGGTCAGCCAATGGCACACGCAAACACGAACCAGCAAGAGCAAGGTTCTGCGAAAGCTCTACCCCGAGCGGCCGTATGTCGAAATCCATCCGACCGACGCCAGTTTGATCGGTGTTCACAACGGTGACACGGTGTCGGTGCGTTCGCGTCGCGGCGAAGTCTTCGTCACCGCGATGGTCACACCCACCGTCCAGCGAAATCAAGCGTTCATCCCGATGCACTACGACATCATCAATGAATTGACACTGCGGCATTTCGATCCCCATTCACGGCAACCGAGTTTCAAGGACTGTGCCGTGGCGATCGGCAAAGCCTC
>NZ_JBFHKV010000218.1:0-9461 GCF_041595215.1 Stieleria sp.
AGACAGCGCCAAGGAAGGCAGCGGGATCGCCTTGGGCCGGCCGACAGGCGACGTCGGTCTGCAGCTGAGCGACCTGGTCGACGCCCTGGAGGACGATGCCGCGGAAGACGAAACGGCACCCGGCGAGGCAGACGATTTCGAATCGGCCGACGATTGGGCGTAGCGTCGCGCGGGCGCCTGTTGTGTGGGTAGCGGAACGGGTCGGCGGGTGGCTGAATCAGCCGTTTGGCGCGAGCCTGCGGGCTCCAGCACGAGGAGTGGCCCGGGCGCTAACGCGAGCCGGCTGATGTCAAACGATGATCAGCCGTTTGGCGCGTGTCTGCGTGCTCCAGGGTAAGTAGTGGCCCGGACGCTGGCGCGAACCGGCTGATGTCAAACGATGATCAGCGGTTTGGCGCGAGCCTGCGTGTCCCAGCACGAGGAGTGGCCCGGGCGCTAACGCGTGCCGGCTGAATTCACAGGTGCCGTGTGCGATCCGATTCAATCAGCGAGCCGTGAGCGACCTGCGCGACGGGAGGCCGAGTTAGTTCGACTGGTAGGCATCCCGGAGGATTTGCATCGTGTGTCGGGGCCGGATCGGCGACCCTCGGCGGCGCAGGTGGTTGGCGATCTGTGTCAAGCAACCGATGTTGCCCATCGCCACCACGTCCGCTTCAGTCGCCACCACGTTGTCCGCTTTTTGGCGACCGAGCGAGTCGGCGATTTCGGGCTGGTCGATGTTGTAGGTTCCGGCCGAACCGCAACACAGATGCCCGTCGGCGATCTCCACCAACGTCAACCCAGGCACTCGCTCCAATAAACGCCTCGGCTGCGACCGAACCCCTTGGGCATTGGCCAAGTGACAGGCGTCGTGATAAGCGACCGTCTGTGGTGCCGCAGACGCTGGAAACGGTGCAAGCTCACCGAGCCCGGTCAGGTACACCGAGACGTCACAAACCCGTTTGGTAAACTCCACCGCACGGGCTTCATCCGGCGTGCCCTTGAGAATCAAACCGTATTCGTGCAGCCCGCTGCCGCAACCGGCCGCGTTGGTCACGATCGCATCGATGTCGCTGGGAAACGCGTCCAGATTCTGCTTCGCGAATTTTTGTGCTTGCTGCAGATTCCCGACGTGCCACGACAGCGCTCCGCAGCACCCTTGCGCCTTCGGGACGATCACTTCGATCCCATTTCGGTTGAGCACTTCGATCGTCGCCGCGTTGATGTCGGGATCCAACACCGTTTGGGCGCATCCGGCCAACAATGCGACGCGTCCGCGCTGCTCGCCGATCGCCGGGTAGACTTCACGCAGCGGCGCCGCCTGGGGCAGCGATTCGGGCAGCAGATCCAGCATCACACGAATCGGGCTGGGCATCCATCGCGCAAGCGGTTTCACCAATCGCCCGGAGAGGGCTGCCAAGCGGAACCGTTTCGGATAGGGAAGCGTCCACTGGGCAAGCGTGCGTTTAAAACGATCAGCCAGCGTACGCCGACGTTTGGATTCCTGGATCGCTCGAAACGGGCTGATCAAATCTCCATAAGGCACTTCCGAAGGGCAGGCCGGGACGCACGCCAGGCAGCCCAAGCAAGCGTCGATGTGCGGAGCCGCGGTCTCGATCGGCAACGTGCCTTCGAGCACCTCCTTCATCAAAATGATTCGGCCACGGGGGGAATCCGTTTCGCGCCCCAGCTCTTGGTAGGTCGGGCAGGCCGACAAACAAAAACCACAGTGCACACAGGTGCTCACCGCGTCGGCCATCGTCTGGCCCATCGGACCGTGCTGGGACGTTTTGATCTCGTGTCGCATCATTCACCTCCCAGGTTGGGGAAACGCCCTGGCGGGTCCATCGCGTCTTTGATTTTCTGGTCAATCGGGGCAGAGCGTCGGGTGCCCAACATCCAGCGACCGGTTGACTGTTGATCGCCGCGGATGACCAATCCGGTCATCGATGCGTCCGCCAGGAACGCATCGACGTCAGCGAGCGTGTCGTCGGCGACGGCTAGCCAGCCGATGCTGCCGGCAACGCTGGCGTGCAAGGAGACTTTGTCGCGGCGGTCGTCGCACCATGTTGCCAGTCGTTGCATCTGTTGCAACACCATCGGAATCTTGACGATGGAGCGTCGATTGGTTCCGCCAAAGCGAAGCTGCATCAGCGGTGCCCACGACTGGACGGCTTGTTCATCGGTCATCGGTTCGACGGCGTGCGTTTGAAGAGAGCGGCTGATGTCGGTTGCGATCGCATCACAGACGGCTTTGGCAGCACCGATGCGGATCCAGATCGAACGGGACTCGGACCGGTAGTCGATCGCGTCGAGTTCCCATCGGCCTCGCGCCAGCGCTGCGATCAGCCGCGCCGCTTCTTCGTGGTCGGCGGATTGCAGTTGGTAGGTGTGGAATTCAACAGGCCGCGGGAAGACTTTGAAGGTCAATGCGGTGATCGCGCCCAGGCGGCCGCAGCTGCCGACCAACAGTTTCGGAATGTCGAATCCGGCGGCGTTCTTGACGACTTTGCCGCCGGACTGGATCAGGTTTCCATCGCCGGCGACGAATTGGGCGGCCAAGACAAAATCACGCACGCCGCCGTAGCGATGTCGACCGGGACCGCTGAGCCCGGCGGCCAGCGTGCCGGCGATCGTCGCGCCTGCCCCAGCCGTCGCGCCTGCCCCAGCTAATTCCTTGCCATCAGCCGTCGCATCTGTTTCGGCCAAGAACGGATCGAACGGCAGGTACTGGTTTTTCGACGCCAGGGCCGCCTTGATTTCGGCCAGCGTCGTTCCCGCCAGCGCGGTGAACGTGAACTCCGAGGGTTCGTATTCGATGATCCCTGAGAGCGATCGTGTGGTGACCAGTTGAGTCGGCGCAGCGACCGACGAAAGCGCCGGCTTGGTGCGATTGCCGACCACCAGAATCGATTCGCTGTGACGGACCAACTCTTGCAAGGCTGCGATCGTTTCGACGTCGACGAGTTCACTCACGGCTGATCACCCCGGCCTTTTCCAGGGGGTGCAATCCGTGAGACGACAGCGCGGGTGCTTCGGCGCCGGGGAACATTTTCCCGGGGTTGGCGATCGTCTGGGGATCAAACGCGGCTCTCAAGCGGTGCATCAATTCCATCGTGGGTTCGTCGTACATTTTGGGAAGAAACTCGCGTTTCTCCATCCCGACGCCGTGTTCGCCGGTGATCGACCCGCCCATCTGGACACACAGGTCGAGGATTTTTCCGGCCAGTGCTTCGGCACGTTCCAATTCGCCGTCGACCGAATCATCGAACAAAATCAGCGGATGCAAGTTACCGTCACCGGCGTGAAAGACATTGGCCACCCGCAGCCCCGAGTCTTTGGAAAAGCCTTCGATCGCTTCCAAAGCGTCGCCCAAGCGTTTTCGCGGAACGACGCCGTCTTGGACCAGAAAGTCGGGGCTCAGTTTTCCGACCGCGGAGAACGCACTCTTGCGTCCGGCCCAAATCCCGGCGCGTTGCTGGTCGTCGGCGGCGACCACCGTTTCGAACGCGTCGGTCGCGGCGATGATCGATTCGAGTTGCTGCTTTTCGGCTTCGATCTTTTCGCGCGGTCCTTCCAATTCGACGATCAACACGGCGGCGGCCCCCTTGGGGTAACCACACTGGGTGGCGGCTTCGGCCGCTTCGATCGCGAGTGCTTCCATGATTTCCATCGCGCCGGGCAACAGCCCCGAATCGATGACCGCCGAGACCGCGTCGCCGGCCGCACGCAGGGATCGGTATCCGACCAGCACCGTATGAAAACACTCCGGTTGAGGCAGCAGGCGCAGCGTGATTTCCAGCGCGACCCCGAACAGTCCCTCGCTGCCGCAGAACAGCCCCGTGAAATCCGGTCCGACCGATTCCAGGGACTCACCGCCGAACGTGACGATTTCTCCGCTGGCCGTGACCGCACGAATCCCGATCACGTGGTTGGACGTCATGCCATATTTCAGGCAGTGCGCACCGCCGGAATTGAACGCGATGTTGCCGCCGATCGTGCAAATTTTTTGGCTGGACGGATCGGGGGCGTAATACAAGCCGTGACGTGCGGCGGCCGCCGAGACGTGCAGATTGATGACACCGGGCTGGACGACCGCGATCCGATTATCGGGATCGACCTTGATGATCTGCCGCAACCGATTGAGCGAAATCACAATGCCGCCGGCGACGGGCATCGAACCGCCGGAAAGACTGGTGCCGCTGCCACGGGCGACGAAGGGCACCGCATGTTGGTCACACCAACGCACCGTCTGGACGACTTCCGTTTCGTTCTGCGGGATCACCACCGCCAGTGGGCGACAGCGAAACGCGGTCAGCCCGTCGGATTCAAACGCGGCCTGCGACGCATCGTCGTCGCTGAGCCGACCGGGCGGCAGCAGGTCGCGTAGCGTTTGCAGATCGACCGATGGCATGGCAAGCAAACCGTTTGGGAGGGAGGGTGGGGAATCGTTTGTGTTGACGGCGGATCGTTCAGCAGCCAAGGGGCGCGGGTTCCATGCCAGGTAGTTTGATCAAACGGGGTGTTTTTTGTTAGCGGTAGGGCGCGAGCCCTCCGGTCTTTCACGCTGACACCGGACGGCTCGCGCCGTTCCGCTAACAGCTTCGTTGCCCAGGAGCTGACACCGGACGGCTCGCGCCGTTCCGCTAACAGCTTCGTTGCCGAGGAAGCGTGCAATCATCAATGGCTAAAGACACGCTTCCAACGCGGCCAGCAAGGTCAGCACATTCTTTTTGGTGGCCGATTCGCCCATCAATCCGATTCGCCATGCTTTGCCGGCGAACACCCCCAGACCGCCGCCGATTTCGATATCAAACTCATCAAGCAGGCGTCGGCGGATGGCGGCTTCGTCGACGCCCTCGGGGACCGTGACGCAGTTGAGCGTACACAGCGAATGATCCGGGATGTAACTCAGTCCCAACTTTTGCAGCCCATCGCGGAGCAGCTCGTGCATTTCACGGTGGCGTGCGATGCGTGCTTCCAGGCCCTCTTCCAAGACAATCGCCAGGGCCTCGCGGAGCGCGTAGACCATGTTGATCGGCGCGGTGTGGTGATAGGCCCGTCCGCCGCCGCCGGTGTAATAGTTTTTCAACATCGAAACGTCCAAGTACCAGGATTGGGACTTGGTCGATCGCGCTTCGATTCGCTTGATGGCGCGGTCGGAGAACGAGACGGGAGACAACCCGGGTGGACAGGAAAGGCACTTTTGCGTTCCGGAATAGATCGCGTCGATGCCCCACTCGTCGACGCGAAGGTCGTGGCCGCCGAGCGAGGTGACCGCGTCGACGGCGAACAGCATGCCGGCGTCGTGCAACAAGTCACCGACGCCGCTGAGGTCTTGCAGGGCACCGGTGGAGGTTTCGGCGTGGACCACACCCAGCAGTTTGGCCTTGGGGTGGGCCGCAACGGCTTCGGCGAATTGGTCCAGCGTGAACGATTTGCCCCAAGGGATCTCGACGGCATGGACGGTCGCGCCGCAACGTTCCATGTTGTCTTTCATGCGGCCACCGAAAACCCCGTTGATCATCACGATCGCTTCGTCGCCGGGTTCCAGCAGGTTGACCAGAATCGCTTCCATCCCGGCCATTCCCGTCCCGGAGACGGGAAAGGTGAGTGCGTTTTGGGTACGGTAGACCTGTCGAATCATCTCGCAGGTCTCATCCATGTACCCGATGTATTGGGGATCGAGGTGCCCGAGTGTGGGAGCGGAGATCGCTTGCAAAATACGCGCCGGCACGGTGCTGGGGCCGGGCCCCATGAGCAATCGTTGTCGAGGATGAAGTGGAGAGACCATCTTGGATATTGACAGGTTAAGGGCTGGCTGGCAAAGACATGGCTGAGAATTCTACGCGAAACCCGTCTCGGCTTCGACCGCCGAACCCCTTGTCGCGTCACCTTTACTCGGGACACTGCTACCGATGAAAAACGAAATCGAACGAATCACCCACCTGGAGATCCAATTGGCCCACTTGCAGCGTCAATACGACGTGCTCAACGATGTCGTGACCGAACAAGCGATGTTGTTGGATCGCGTCAACAAACGGATCGCCAAGTGGGAGCAGACCGTGGACCGCCTCAAGAATGCCTCCGAACCGACCTCGGATCCGCAGGATGAAAAACCGCCGCACTATTGAACCGCCACACGATTGAAACACACGGGATCATTCGCGGGGTGATCGCAACGCCAAAGCGACTTCGGGGCGAAGTTGGGAGAAGGCTTCGATGCCGTCGATCGACACGTCGGTACCGGTCAAACCGACCGACAACAAACAAGGCGCCTTGGTCAGCTGCAACAACGACCGGTTGTCCAGGTTGCTGTCGCGAAACGAAAAACCGGTGGTCAACGGCAACGTGACTTCGGCGGCGGTGGGCAGTTGGACGTTGCAATCGACGAACGTCAAATTCGTTGAAAGCTGCCCCAGCGTGTTAACGGCTTGCGGCGTGACGGTGGCATGCTGCACCTCCACCCCGTCGATGCTCCAATCGTGATAGGGGCGATCGCAGTTTCCGAAACGCGGCTTGATCAGCGTGACGAAATCCAGGTTCTTGATGCCGCGCAGGGACTTGATCAATTCATCATCGACGACTGCGTTGGTCAACCAGACGCGTTCTAACTGGCCCAGAAGTGCGATTTCTTTGGCAACCGCGCGATGTTGGCAGTCATAGTGCAAGTCGATCAGCCGCGGAAACTTGGCCGCCGCCGTTAGGGCTTCGCCGTCCATGTAGCCGCCTTCGACGTGCAGCGTCCACAGGGTGTCGGTCGCACCGAGCCGAGACAGCGTGTCGCCGTCGACTTCGAACGCCGTGTCCTCTCGCGACGCCAATCCGAGCCATTTGACTTCGTCCAAACACCAACGGTCGATGTTCTTTTCGGAGAACGATTCGTAGGAGATCGCGGCTCGATTGGCCCTCCCCGACCAGGCTTCGCCGAGCAACTCGCGGAGACGGTTGGGAAGATACAAGCCTTCCTCATCGAGGTGCCACAGCCCCATCTCGACGCGTCCGCCGAAGTCGCGGACTTCACTGATCATCCGCTGGCGAACTTGGATCCGCTTGATCCCCTTGCTATAGCCGCCGAAACACAGTGCGGTGCAGGCGGCGGCGAAGAGGACCGTTCGGATGGAAACCTGTTTATCACCGATCAGCATAAACGTCAGCGTGATCCAGATGAGTCCGAACAGTCCGGCAAACATCATCGCCAAACCGTAGGTCGTCCAACCGGGCGGATACGAACTGACGTAGCCGACACAGGCCGTCAACGAAATTCCGCTCAGCCCCATGAAGGTCGGATGCCGACCGAGAAACTGCCGCAGCGCGCGGCCCAGACGCGTCGCTTTGAACCAGATCGCCAGGGTGGCGAAGACCAGCAGCAACCCGATCGAACTGCCGCCGGCGGTCTTGGGTTCAAAGGCGCGGCGCACCACCATCGAGTTTGCGCTGGGGCCGGAGAGTTCGGTCAACACGGCGGCCGGGGCAAACTGGGAGACGACCGCGGTGGGCGGTTTCGAATGTTGCGGGGCGACGACCGGTGCGTCAGAGTAAACCTCGACGTCGCCGAATCGTTCGTCCAGCTCAAAACGAATCCGGGTCCATTGTGATTGCGAACTCCATTTCCTGGCAGTCGTTACCTGTTCGGGGTACCACAATCCGGTCGCCGAATCCATTTGAAAGGCATCGATGTGAATCGTCTTCCGTTCCGGCCACCTGTCGCCGGCCGGTGTCTCGTAATTCTGGCGGAGCGGCAGCAGGAAGCGATCTTTGGCCAGATAGACCTCGCAGTCGGTCATCACGTCCAGGTCTTCGTTGTTGATGCCATACCACTGCACTTTCCAGCACGGATGGCCATCGAGCTGGACTTCTTCGACTTTGGGTTCACCGATCACCGTTTGCGGTGGAAACAAATGGGTCTGGTAATCGTCAATGAGCAACCAGTCGAGATGCCGCGAGTAATAATATTCGACGAGAACGGCGTGCGGTAACCGCGGCGCGCCGTTGCGTTCATAGGCGTTGGCGTTGGCCGACAGCGGGCGGTTGGTGGCACCGTGCAGATACCGGATCCGTCCGACTTGACCGTCATAGGCAAAGATCATCTTCTGCAGGGCCGGTTCTCGACGTTCCGCCCGAAACCGCTCGCCCAGTCGCAGGAAGTCGTCGACGCAACTGTATGCGAGGGTTTGTTTCGACCAGTCGATCGATCGTCCACCCTCGATCGACGGTTCCTCACGCACCGTCTCAAAGACTTCGATCCTGCGTTTCATTCCCCAACCCTGATAGGCTTCACGCACGGCGACGACTTCGCGTTTCAACTGATCCAGTTTGTTCGGTGCGGTGTCGGTTGTCGCCTGCGCCGCGGCCTCGGCTTGGTCGGGACCGGCTTGGTCGGGACTGGCGGACGAGGCTCGTGATGCCACCGCCGCAGCAGGAGCGGTTGGCGAAGCAGAAGTGGTTGGCGAATCAGACGTGGTTGTATCTGCGATCGCGGCAGCGCCGGTCGAGAGCACCAACACCAAACAAGCGATCGGTAAACGTCGCCCCAACGCGAGCAGCGATCGTCGGGCGGGTCGCTCGGCAGACCGTGGCCCCGAATTCGATTCCACGCGTAAAGTGAAGGGTCGGCTGAACATCATGGCTCGCAGGTTGTCTCGTGCACATCGTTCAAAAAGCGGGATAAGGTTCGTACACCATAGCGAATCGGCCAGCGCCGTGGCAAAACAACTGCGGTGGAATCTGTCAAGAATGTGCCAAACCGCATCTGCGGTGGCGTGAAGACGTCGACGCCATGACTGCAAGATGATGCCGTCCCTCTCGCTCGCAAATCACCCACAAGCTTTGCCACCAAAGATCCGTGGAAAATTTTTTACCGAACAAAATCCATCGCCACGTCCGGCTGCATCGCGTGAAACGCTTCTTGTCCAGATCGCGTCACGCTTCCGCTGTGGATGGACAGCCACTCGAGTTTGGGTAGCGCGGAGAACTGCATCAACATCTCATCGGTGAGATTGCATTGATAGAAGCCGATCCCGGTCGTTCCGGGCATATCCGGGGGCTCATTCCGCGACAGGCTCAACTGACAACTCGACAATCCCAGTGCCCCCTGGAACCTTCCCAGCGCGGACAGCGTGCCCGTCTCGATCGTGCCGCCTGAGACATTAACGATCTCCACCGACGGTGTGGCCGAAGTCGCAAAAGCGGACGCAAAAACCGGATCGGTCAGACCGAGGTGATAGAGCTTTGGCAACGCATCGATTTGCTCGATGAAGACGTCATCGACCATGGGGTTGGTCAGATAAAGGTATTCCAGATTTTTGAACTGCTTGATCTGGTTGTCCAATGGGGAGTGATCGCAATCAAACGCCAGCGACTCGATGGCGGAGAACTTCGCCAGCAACTGAAGCCCACGCTGGTCGATGGTTCCACCGTAGACTGCAAAATCGTTCAACTGGCCGCTTCGATCCAGCGCGGCGATCGCATCGGCATCAACG
>NZ_JBFHKV010000219.1:0-9457 GCF_041595215.1 Stieleria sp.
ATCCAGTCAGGTTACCGAACGAGCGCACCAAATCGATCCGCAAAACCGACTGCTCTCGCACATGAACCTGCGTCGCATGGATGCCGAAGCGCTGCGTGATTCGCTGCTTGCGATCGCCGGCCGACTGGACACCACGCCGGGCGGGCTCCCCGACACCGTCTCGATCGATCGCGACGGCTTGGTCAGCGCCAATGCGACCGACGGTGGCGGCTGGCGGCGAAGCGTTTACCTGCAATACCGGCGGACCGAGATTGCGACGATGATGGACACGTTTGACTATCCCCAAATGGGTCCCAATTGTTTGTCGCGAAACGTGTCCACGGTCTCTCCCCAGGCGCTCATGCTGATGAACAACGGCCGCGTCCGAGAGCTTGCCGCCGCGATGGCGGATCGCGTTGAAACCATCGTTTGTGACAAGAACAGCGATGACGAAGACTGCCTCGACGAAGCCACGGTCGAGACGGTTTACCAGTTGGCCTTGTCCAGATCTCCCAGCGATCGCGAACGGACACTGGGCACCGAGTCGTTGCAGCAGCTGCGGTGGGCTTGGGGAGACAATTCGGCCAAAGCACTGGAAACGTATTGCCACACGATCTTGAATTCCGCTTCGTTCCTCTATGTGGATTAAGGAATGAATCAGCCGACACAAAGCCGCCGTGATTTTTTTGCCCGAACCAGTGACGGCCTGCTCGGCGCCGCGCTGGCCCAGATGCTCGGTGCGGATTTCTTGGGCCAGAGCGCCATGGCGTCTGACGATGCACACACGCCCCACGGCAGCGGAATCTATGACCTGACTCCCAAACCCGTTCACCATCCCGCCACCGCCAAGTCGGTCATCCAGCTGTTCATGAACGGCGGGCCGAGTCAAATGGATCTGTTTGATCCCAAGCCATTGCTGGGCAAGATGGACGGCCAACCCTACCCGGGAAATGTCGAAGAGATCGGTAACACGGGCACGTCCGATGTCGGCGTCATGCTGGGAGGCAAATACAAGTTCGATCGGCACGGCGAGTCCGGGATGTGGATGGCGGACGTCTTGCCCCACACCGCACAGATGGCCGACGACCTTTGCATGATCCATTCGATGTGGACCGACCACCCCAACCACGACAACGCACTCTACAAGATCCACAGCGGTCGTCTATTCATGGGCTATCCGACACTGGGTGCCTGGACGGTTTATGGACTCGGTTCAGAGAATCAAAACCTTCCCGCCTATGTCGTGCTTTCCGATCCGCTGGGGCTACCGAAAAACGGCACCCGCAACTGGACCGCGGGATTTCTGCCGCCGGTGTACCAGGGAACGCCGTTTCGGCCCACCGGATCCCCGATCCTGAACTTGAAACCACAATTCGAGCAACCCGACGCGGTGACCGAAACGGCGCGGGACCTGCTGAAACAACTCGACCAGCATCATCGAAACGATCGCCAATACGACGCACAACTGGATGCCCGGATCCAATCGTATGGACTGGCCGCACGGATGCAACTTTCCGCCAGCGAGGCGCTGGACCTGTCCGGCGAAACGGCGGAAACGCTGTCGATGTATGGCGTGGGCGCCGCACCGACGGACTCCTTTGCCCGACGTTGCCTGTTGGCCCGGCGATTGGTCGAACGCGGTGTCCGCTACGTACAGATTTTTCTGGAAGAACAACCCTGGGACAGCCACGTCGACTTGGAAGACAACCACCGCGCCGCATGTGAACGCACGGACCGACCGGTCGCGGCGCTGCTCAAGGATCTCAAACGCAGCGGGATGCTCGATTCAACCCTGGTGATCTGGGGTGGCGAATTCGGTCGCACGCCCACGTCGCAGCGCAGCGGCGACCTCTACACCGGCCGCGATCACAACATGCAAGCCTTCACGTCCTGGATGGCCGGTGGCGGGATCAAGGGAGGAACCAGCTATGGAAAGACCGACGAATTCGGGCACAAGGTGATCGAAGATCCCGTCAGCGTCCACGATTTCCACGCCACCATCTTGCACGCCCTGGGACTGCACCATCAAAAGCTGTTCTTCAACAGAAGCGGCCTGGAAGAACGTCTGACCGGCGTTCAACCGCCGAGGGTCGTGCATGAAATCCTGGCGTGACGCGAGGAAGGCGTGACAGCGAATCATGTCGGCGCCCCGATCTTCCCGAAGGTGTCGCTGCGTTTCCTTCCGGCTACTCGCTTTCGTCCCTTCGGATACTGGCTTCCCTCCCCGCGGGATCCGTTTCACTCTGCCGCGTACAGGTTCGCAAAGTCAACCGGCCCCGTTGGCGACAGCACCAGTTTGCCGCTCGCACCGTCGGCGGCGGTGACTGAAACGACCGGTTGTCCGTTCAGATTCACGATGCGTTTGCCGTCTTTGGCGACCACTTCGATGCGGTTCCAACGACCCGGTATTTCCAAGTGTTTCGCATACGCCGGATCCGACAGATCGATTTGCACGTCTTCGCCCGCCTGGATCACGACGTTGCTGTCGGCTTCTTTCAAACGCACATCCACGACGAAGCTTGCGTGATCAAACGAACCCGTCGTCGTCAGTCTTCCCGTGGCCCCTTGGGTGGCATCAAACGCGAGCACCCAATCCTTGACGTTCCACCGAGACGCATCGTCCGCCTCCCAGCCGTTCAAGTTCAATCCGGTGTACAGCGAATGGTAGCCGCGGTCGGCGATCGCAATCTGGTCAGCCGGCACATCACCGCCGGGCAGTCCCTTGATTCGGACGTTGCGGTATTCGACCACGCCGCCCTCGGATTCCAAACAAATGTATCCCTTTCGCGGGACACAGTCCTTTCCGCGCGTGACGACCGTGCCGTTGACGGCCAGCGAGATCTCGCCGTCACGGCATTCGATCCGGTAGTGGTTCCACTGCGGACTCGGCTTGGAGAGATTCTCGGTCGGGAAGGCGCGGCTGCCACCACGTCCATTGATCGGTGTCATCGTCGCCCCGTGAATCGGAAAGATGTCACCGTGCGTGGTGTGGCTTCTGGTGTTGCCGTAGGCGTTCTCGAGCACCTGCACTTCGATCCCGCGATGGAACGGCACGCCACGCGCCGTGATGTCATCGGCCCAGACGAACACGCCGGCGTTTCCCCGTGGCACCAGATGCCGCCACTCCAGTTCCATCACAAAATTCTGGTACATCTTCGCCGTTCGAATCTCGCCGATCGGTTTGCCGGTACAGTACAACACGCCGTCGTCGAACCGCCATGTTTCTTCCGGCGTGTTGGTTCGCACCCAACCGCTCAATTCGGCGTCGGTGAACATCGGTTGGAATCCATCTTGTCCGAGCGCCGCTGAGTGCGACATCAGACCGTGCGAGAGAAATCCGAGCAGAAGGAGGCACGTGGGTGCAACCGAACGGTGCAGCTGATTCATGGTGTTGAACGTCGTTTCAGGTGAGGATGGTGGCGTGCGGTGCGCGTCCGCCGGGTAGGGACGATCATTCTAGCGGAAATCGGGCGTCCCGCTGTGGTGACCGGACGGTGTGATCGGACAGCGAGATCGGCTTTCCGCCTGTCGATTTTGATGCCACGGCAGGCAACGCTGTGAATCATTTATTCCCTGCGTTTGACGAGGTGTTAGCGGCAGGGCGCAAGCCCTCCGGTCCCTCATCGTTCCCGAAACACCGGAGGGCTCGCGCCCTACCGCTAAAAATTGCTTCACAGCGTGGCACGGCAGGTATGATGGACCTGCGGACGTTGCACCCTACGGTCAGCGTTCGAGCCTGCCCCGAAACACCACCCTCCATCGCCACTGCTTCCATGCCATTTCATGTCACGACGCGTCAACTGGTTTGCGTCACCGCCGTCCTCTCAGGATGCGTCTTCTGCTGCGGCACCGGCGCAACCGAACCGAAATCGGTCGACGCGCTGCCCAAACTGAAATACCAGCGTTGGAGCGGATCGATCAACGTACCGGACCCCGTTGCGATCAGCGTGGCGGACAACGGCGACGTCTACGTGACCCAAACCCAGCGTCGCAAGATCCAGGACCTGGACATCCGGGCGAATAGTGAGTGGATCCCCGATGACGTCGGTTTCAAAACGGTGGAGGAGAAACGCGCATTCTATCATCGCGTCCTGGCGATCGGTGGCGATCAAGTCGAAGCGGCCAAGCACGTCGAAGACGTCAACGGGGACGGCCAACACGATTGGCGGGATCTGACCGTGATCAGCGAAATGATTCACCGCCTGGTCGACACCGACGACGACGGAACGGCCGACACCATCAATCTGTTCGCAGACGATTTTAAAACCGAAGTGACCGGGATCGCCGCCGGCGTGTTGCACTGGGACGATTCGGTCTGGGCGACGATCGCGCCGGACGTTTGGAAACTGACCGACACGACCGGCGACGGACGCGCCGACGATCGCCAAATCATGGCAACCGGATTCGGACTGCACATCGCCTACGCCGGCCACGACATGCACGGCTTGGCGATCGGACCGGACGGAAAGATCTATTGGTCGATCGGTGACAAAGGGATCGCCGTGACCACCGACGATGGCAGACAAATCAGCTATCCCAATCAGGGCGGCGTCATGCGTTGCAACCCGGACGGCAGCGATTTCGAAGTGTTCGCCCACGGGCTGCGCAACGTTCAAGAATTCGCCTTCGACCAGTACGGCAATCTGTTCGGTGTCGACAACGACGCCGATAAACCGGGCGAAAAAGAACGCTTCGTTTGGATCGTCGACCAGATGGATGCCGGATGGCGATGCAATTACCAGTACCGTGGCGACGCGTACAACCCTTGGACGGACGAAAACCTGTGGCAGGTTGCCGGCCAGGACCATGCCGCCTACCTGGTCCCGCCGATTCAGAACTATGTCGATGGTCCGGCCGGTTTTAAATTCAATCCCGGTGCCGCCCTGTCAGCGGCCTACAAAGACTTCTTCTTTGTCACCAGCGCGCCCAATGGATTCCAATACGCGTTTCGCACCCAGCGCACCGGTGACTCGTTCCGAATGATCGATTCCCACACCATCGGCAGCGGTGATCCGATCGTCGGAATCGCATTCGCCCCCGATGGCGGACTCTACGGTGTCGACTGGGGTGGCGGCTATCCGTTAACGCAAACCGGCTCGGTGATCCGAATCGACGTACCCGATGAGACGCTCAGCGACCAAGACCGCGACAACCGCAAGTCCGTCAGGCACTGGCTGTCTCAAGAATTCAGCGAGCAACCTGACGAAGTCCTCGCCGGATTGCTTTCGCACGTCGATCAACGCGTTCGACTTCGCGCCCAGTTCGTGTTGGCCGCCAAGCAGCAGTCCGACACGTTGTTGACGATCCTGTCCAACCAGCAATCGGATCAACTTGCCCGCGTGCACTGCGTTTGGGGGCTGGGACAAATCCTTCGCACTGGCAGCGTCTCCGCCGGTGTCTTGGATCGTTTCCTGTCCGATCACGACCCGATCATCCGCTCGGTCACGGCCAAGACACTCGGCGAAGTCGATGCCGGTGATGCGGCGCTGTTGATACCGCTGCTGGACGATCCCGACCTGCACGTCCGCATCCACGCGGCGCTGGCCCTGGGACGCCGACCGACCGGCGCGGCGACGAAAACACTGCTCAACCTGGCCGCAACGCTGCCACGTGATCAGCACTACCTGCGGCACGCGATCGTCACCGCACTGGCCGCCTGCGCGACGCCGCAGCAATTGGCAGAACTTGCCGATGCGCCCTCGGAAAACGCTCGGATCATTGCCATTGTGGCGCTCCGTCGGCAAGGCCATCGTTCGGTCGCCGGCTTTTTGGATGATGCATCCGATTGGGTCGCCACCGAAGCCGCCCGCGCCATCCACGACGACCTCTCCCTGCCCGACGCCATGGAAGACTTGGCGGCCGCCTTGGACCAGGATCGCAACCGGACCACCGCGATGACCCTGCGCGCGATCAATGCCAACTTTCGGCTCGGCACCGAATCCAGTTTCCGGCGACTGTTGCGCTTCATCCAGGACGAAACCCGCCCCGCATCGGCGCGACTGGCCGCCTGTGAAGCCCTCGGCGACTGGCTCGATCCGCCGCTGTTGGATCGCGTCGATGGTCGCCGCCGAGACCCCGTGGCCGATCGAGCACTCGATCGTTCGGCGGCGTCCGATTTGTTGACGCGGTTGGTCGAAAGAAGCGACACGGCGATCCGCGTCGCGGCCGTGAAAGCCTCACGCCGACTGAAAATCCCGCTGTCGCCGGACGCGTTGATGGCACTCGTCCGTGACCGCCGATCACCCGAGCCATTGAGACTCGAAGCACTCGACACGCTCGCGACCGCCGATTCCGAGATCACCCCCGCTGACCGCGTCGATCTGCTGGTCGAACTGTCCGCCGCCCCCTCCCCTGCCGTCGCGGCGCGTGCGATCGAAGGACTCGCCGGATTGCACCCCGACAAGGCGATCGAGGTCATCGAGCAACAATTGGGAAGCCGATCGGTTCCGGTGCGACAGGCCTGCATCCGGTCGCTCGCCACGCTCGGCACCGCGCAAGCCGATGCCATGCTGGTGCGACTGGGCGAACAATTTGCAAAGGGAGCTTTGGCCGACTCGGTTCAGCTGGACGTTTGGCAGGCACTCAACTCGCGCATCGACCACTCCCAAGCCGCTCGTCAAACGCTGGAACGCATTGCGACGATACCGCAACTGGCAGAGATCACGTCACCGAAGTTCCGGGAATTCACCATGTGCCTTTCCGGCGGTGATCCGGCACGCGGCGAAACCATCTTCCGAACCGATCTACGCGCCCAATGCAGTCGCTGCCATCGAATCGGAAAGCAAGGCAGCGACATCGGTCCGGAATTGACAAACATCGCCAAGCAGCGTGATGCCAGTCACCTGCTTCGCGCGATCGTCTACCCCAGCGCCGACATTGAACCAAAGTACAACGCCCAGACATTGTTGTTGGCCGACGGCAATGTGATTCAAGGTGTCATCCAAAGCGAGGATGACACCACGACCGTGCTGATCAATTCGGAAGGCAAGGAGATCAAGATCCCGACCGACGAGATCGAAGACGTCGCCAAGACGAAGGTCTCCTTGATGCCCGACATGACCGCGGTCCTCAGCCCCGCGGAAGTCCGCGATTTGGTTGCGTATCTAAAAACGCGACGTTAAGTGCTTCCCCGCATCGACCTGCCGGGCTCGGATCAGTGATGGCCGTGACCACGGTGACCACGGTGGCTTCCGTGACCTGGAGAGTGAAAGTCGTAGTGGCCGGGAACGTAATCGAAGTGATTTCCGTGTGGCACCAGGGACGGCGGGTGGTAGTCGTAGTGAGGCCGTGCCGGATGGTACCCGCGATACGAACGATTGTAGTTGTAGGTCGGTCGGTACGAACGCCCATAGTAAATCGAAGGCCCGTACGACGGCCGGTAGCTACGGTACGCACCGTAATTGCCGTAACCATAATTGCCGATGCGGATGCTAAATCCGCCCGCCTCGGCTTCGTTTCCCGTTGGCATCAACACAAAACCGATTGCAAGCACCGGAATGCTTGCCCATTTCAATAAACGTGACATACGCTGCATCTCCATGAATGAGCGAAAGAGGGTCTGACGCCTGTTTCACGACGCATCCGGCGTACCAATCGGGCGACAATCAGACGCCGCGCGGTTCAAACCCCGTGAAACACGCTGCGAAACCGTCCGCCCCGGGTCGCAGATCAGCTGGCGAACGGAACTCAACGCGACATCAAAACGAACACACCTGACATCAATTTGAGTCAACGTCCTGAGACGGCCGCACGGGAGGAAAGAACAGAAGCGGGTTGGTCAAAAGATGGGTTGGTCAAAAAATGCGGTGGCTGAAAGAGGCTTCAGCCGATGGCCCAATACCGCTGAGTGAAGACCAACCGAGAGGCCGCTCGCGCTAACGCGATCCGGCTGATCTCAAACGAAGATCAGCCGTTTGGCGCGAGCCTACGGGCCCTAGCACAAGGAAACGATGCTTAACTTGGCGGTATCGGCCCCCTGGCCGATCTGCGTCACCACCATTTTTTGACCAACCCATGTTTTGACCCCCATCTCGCGGCACAGGTCCCATCGTGGGATGCCGCTCGTGCGATCCCGCTCCCCATCATCGCCGCCTTCCAAGATCCGCCTGCCGTCTACACAGTTAACCCTTGGCCGGTCCGCCACCGGACTCACAATACGACTTGACCGCATCCATGTCCGATTCGACGCCCTTGACCACCATGCCGCGAATCAAAGGGATCATCAGCCGGGCAAGAAACGTGTGGGGCCGAATGTCCATCTGCATCTTCAACTCGACGGCCTCGCCTACCTGCGAAACCGAGAACAGGGTATCCCAGATGGTGCCGCCGGCATCGGAGACCATCCGCACGCGATCGTTGTCAACGAATTCGGCGACCTCCAACTCGACAGACTGCTCGCGATCCTTCATCAATCGGGTTTCCCGGAATCGTGTCCCCACACCGTGCTGCTGCTCGGAGAGAAACTCCACGTCGGTGATGTGCGGCACCGCCTTGCGAAAATTGCGAACATCCGAAACGGCCTGAAACACCACCGTCAACGGCGCTTGAATCGTTCGCGTGGCGATGATTGAATTCATGGTCAGGTTTTCTCATTCACATCGCGTGGTACGGCATCCTTGCATCATAGCGGTCCGTCTTCGACGCCGCGCGCGTGTATCGACGACCAGGGAACGACGATTCGAGGGGCGACTTCATCATCCAAGCGATCGTACGATGAAATCATTCGAACGACCAGATTCCGCCCCCTGACGACCGCACCTGCATCCGGCAGGCTAGCCAGGAATTCACCGAGCACCCGGATTGCTTCCTCGGTGTTGCGACGCACCAGTTGATCGGTGGCCGGCCGGCCTGTCGATTCAAGCCCGTACGCGTTAGCGAGGGGCCACGCGGCGTCCCTCGCTGACGCGTCGGGCTGGCGTGATCGCGTTGTTGAATTCAGAACATCAACGGAATCGACAGGCCGCAACGCCAGCGGAATCGCCGCATGAATCGCCGTGTCGTCGTCGGGATCGAGAAAAAACACCACGCCGTAATGAATGAAGGGGTAACCGGCCATGAACTGTTCGGTCAGTTGATGCAGTGTCGTCTCCGGAGTCGACCACGCCTGGACCTGATCCGCGAGGGATGCCGCCGCTAAATCCGATGGCGGCGCGTAGGGGTTCACGTCTTGATTCGACGCACGCGTCTGGTGGCTCGCCTCGAGGGTCGCGGTGCCGCAACTCACCGGTTCCACCATCAGAAAACGTTCGTTGATCTGCCTGACCTTGCCATCCCAGAGCCACTCCAACGGTGATCTCCATTGCGCGGTCAACGCCGAGTACAGAAATTGTACGCCCATCAGCGCCATGACGATTGCAAATGCAAAGTCGATCCAATTCTCAGCACGCTCGAGTACTTGAAAAAACGCAACGGCAATGAAGATCACGCCGAGTAACGCGGCGGCCACACGAAAGGGCAGGCGTGCTTTCGTAACACGTCC
>NZ_JBFHKV010000220.1:0-9453 GCF_041595215.1 Stieleria sp.
GGGGATGGTGGGACGTGCTTCCCGGAGGTGGCGCTGCGCTGACCTCCGGCTACTCGCTGGCATCCCTCCGGGATACTCGGTTCGCGGCCGCTCTCCTTTGACACCAAACGGAGTGATGCTTGTGAGCGGCAGGGCCCTGCGCTTGTCTAAACCTTGTCGATTGAGTGGTATTGGACGCAAGCGGGCTTGAATCGACAGGCCACCGGCCCTCCGGTTTCTCACCTCCACCAAAACGGAGGCCTCGCGCCCTTCCGCTCTAAAATGCTTCGCAGCGTTGCCTGACGGGGGCGCAGCGTCGGATTACTGTGCTCCATCCGCGGGCAATTTGAAATCGGATGACGCGACTCTCTTCACCGGATCCACGCCCGGGCGACGTCGATCCATTGGCGTTTGGTTTCCAGTGTCGCGGTCAGCGGCAGTTGCGCGACGCCCAACAAACGCCGCAAGATCTCCAAGCCGGCAAAACGTGTCCAAAGGTCGTGTCTGATGACTCCGTCACTGTGATAGGCAGTCAGGATTTGCTGCTTCGCTTCCTCGCAATCGATTCCACAGAACAACGTGTGCGCCAGCAGGACTCCCAAGTCAAACTCGGGCGGGCCGACAAAACAGAATTCAGGGTCGATGACAAACAACGACGGCGCATCGGTCGGATGGGTTGACGGACGTCGCAGGAAGGAGCCTGGGTAATAGTCGCCGTGCAACAGTCGCGCGTTCGGATCCTTCCAGGAATCCGCGTCGACGTACAGTTCGCCCATCTGTTTCGCGATCGCGAGCAAGTTGTCATCGGCGATGACTTGTTGACGCGTGGTTTCCAGACCCGTTGTGATCTGTTCCAAATCGATCGGCAGCTGTGATTGCAGCGGGATCACAAAGAGGTGCTGGTGATTGAGTTTTCGAAGTTCCAAGTTTTGGAACGCTGCGCATTGGTCTTGCTGTAAATCGATCGAATGCAATTGTCCGAGCCAACGCGCTGCGGCGTCCAGCGGTAGCGAAGCTTCCCCGTAAGCATCGGTCATGTCGACGGAGCCGGGAAGATCCGTCAAGCAGAGTGTGTAGTTGGCGGTGTCTTTACCGACCAGGGTTGGCATCTGCGCGGCGACTGGCGCAACGGAACTGACACATTCGTAAAACCGGGCTTCCGACCACGCACGCTCGACGGGGGCGGCAATGGTGGGATACTTTTCGACCCAGGGACGAGATTGTTTCAGAATCAGCGTTCGTTCGCGACCAGCTTGGTCTCGGAGCGTCGTGCGTAGCGTACAGTTCATGTTGCCTTCGCCGGCCGACTCGACAGCGACGAGAATTTCGTCGTCTCGCATCCATCCGTTCCGCCCGAGCGACGCGGCGACCGACGCCGGATCATTCTTCGAGATCGGGTCGAAGTGGAGGGGGCCTGTCTGCGGTTGGTCGTGATCCACTTGGGGTTACCTCGCAAATCGCAGTTGTTGGTGCTCGGCGCGGTCGGCGGCGTTTAATAGCGTCCGACACCAATCGTCGACCGATTCGCCGAAATCGACTTCTAAGCGTCTTTCGACTTGGCGGACCATGGATGTGGGAAACACTTCACGTCCATGAATCGCCCCGATCCAAGCCCCCAGCAACTGTGCGTAGGAATCGGTGTCGTGACCAAAATCGAGACACAGGTTCATCGCCGCCATCGGGTCGTCGCGACAGAGGTGCATGATCGCCAGCGGCACGACGAACGTGAAATGGGCATCCCACCAGTAATGAGGTTTTCCCTCTCGCTCTAGTTTTTCGAACAGTTGACGCGGATCCCTATCGGCCGATTCGGCCCATTGCCTCCCTCGGCTAAGCCACTGAGCAAACGGCCTTTCGGTGAACGGGATGTCGGCGTAGTGGTAGGGATCCGTTTGAATCATCGTCTGGATCAGGGCTTGCATTCGCGTGTCCGGATCTGAATCGTTGTGGCGACCCGAAAGCACTTCTGCGATTCCCGCGTTGATTGCAGCACAGTAGTCGACGGCATGGTCGGAATCCAAAAAGTCGATGGCGTAGGTCGCTTCGTATGCAGCGACTGGTTTGCCAGGAAAGACGGCGGCCAGGGGAAGCAACGCCATTTGGCCGGAGCAATTGGCCACGCCTGCCCAAAGTCGCTCGGGCGGGTAAGCCGGTTCGGAAGCAAGATTGGGCGTTGGCTCGGGCGTTGGCTCGCGCGAGGATTGAATTGACTTGGCCGCCCACCAACGGGCGGCGTCGCGGTAGGGTTTGAATCCGTCATGGTCCAGCGCTGCCGTCGATGCGGCGGATTCATCCACGTGTCGCAGCGGACTCAAATACTCGGCCGCCAAACGCGATCGGTCAATGGTGACGCGGGCTTGTCCGGCGTGGTCGACGGCTCGTTTGATGGCACGCAACAGAATGATCTTGTGACGCGAATCGTCCGTGATGGTGCCTGCCGGTGCCCGTTTTCGCCACGGACCGAAGGGCGCCGTTTCGGGACGCAACGTTTCGTAGCCACGCAGTCGAAGCGTTCGGGCAAGCGTTTCGCAGTGCGTCGCTGTCAATTTCGTTCCGGCCTTCCACTGACGGACGTGCGGCATGTCGTCGGGCAAACGGTCGGGATCGGAAAACTCAATCGGTCCGCCAAGAGCGTCTCCCAAAAGCGACCCGATCAGAAAGCCACGCAAGCGGTCGAGCGAAATGCCGAGCCGATGGGCGAGGGCTTCGGCGGTGTCGGTCGTTTTAGATTGCTCCGCTGTCGTCTGGGCGCTCACCTTGACGGCGGAAGCAGCCCATAGGACTGCAAATGAGGATAAGATTCTGCGGCGTTTCATACGTCGTGCTCGAACGGAGGACTGTCCGATTGGCCGCAATGATTCGCCTCGCTGTGCGGTGGACGACTGATTCGCGCCATGCGCGAATGGGATCCGTTCAGCGTCGGCGTCGGCAAGCCACTGTACTGCCAATCAGAGCCAGCATCGCAAAGGATCCGGGTTCCGGAATCGCGACAGGGATGGAGATGAAGCTCGTTTGGTTGTCAAAATAGTAAGGGCGATCTGCAGTCGCGTTTCTAAGCGAAACACTGTTGATGCTGTTTGCTCCCGTATCGTCGACCAATCCGAGAAAGTAGCCATTTGCGGGGCCGGGCAAATCGATCACGGTACTTGTTGCTTCGAGCGATTGACTGCCGCCCGCCGATGTGAGCGAAAAAGAAGTAGACAGTGAGCCTTCATAGATGACAAAGATGCCTGCGGCTGATCGCGCCGTGTCGAAGCTCATCGTGATCACTTCATTCTCGAATTCGGGGAATCCGAAGGTTCCATTGCCAATGAAGTTATCCGGGCTGATGGTCCCGTCAGTGATACCGTCGGTTACATAAACGCGCATCGACCCACCGCTAGAGAACACGACGTCGTCAATCCGGTCAATCGTATTTCCGCCGGGAATGGAATCAAAGTCGATGACACTCTCGCTGCCGAATGCGGCGGACTGGAATGACGCGTAGTCGGTGTATCCGACGATCGCTGCGGAGGCGTTCGGGGGCCTCGTCACGATGGAACTGAGAAGTAGAACCGCGCAGAAGAGGATTGTAAATTTCATCGCGTCGGACATCTCAGGGGGGCTAGCATGTTGAATGATTCTGTGCCGCGGCGGGCAAGCCGGCGTCGATCAAGCTGATAAACTAACCGAAAGTCGAGGCACGTTTGGAGTCTTCGCGTCACGGTGAGCTTGATTTGGCTGTTTTTCTCAGAAAACCACGTTTTGACGTCCCGCATGAAACGAATTCGATTCTCGATTCGAACACTCCTGTTGCTCGCTGTTGTCACGGCGGTAGGCATCGTCGTTTATCAGCGTCATGCGCGGATTCACAGCACCGTCAAGCGATTTGAGTCGCTTGGCGGGACGGTCCGGTACCGCGCGTCAGTCCTGGATGGTTTTCATTCTCGGACGGGACACTTCTGGGCCACGCCGATTGAGGTCCAGCTGTCGCACAGTCGGATTCACCGTGGCGGTCTGGTGGGAATCGAGCATCTTGAATCGTTGGAGAGACTGTATCTCAATCGCACCGGGATCGCTAACGACGACGTTGCCGAATTGGTCAAGTGCAAGCGACTGAAACGATTGTCGCTGTGGGGCAACCACAACATCACCAGCGGCGCGATCGAACATCTGCTCACGTGCCCGATGCTGGAGGCGTTGGATGTTCATGAAACTCGGATCAATCCCTCAACGCTCGGCCGTTTGAGTGATTTGCCGCGTCTGAGTCGGTTGGTGTTTTCCACGGATTTCTATTATCAGGAAAGCAGTCGGATGAATGGAAGCGTGATGCGTCAACTCGCTTCGATTGATCAATTGCAACCCGTCGGTTCATGTTTCTTATGGGACTTTGACGCTGACGAGATACAGATGTTTTGTCAGACCGACACCTCACGGCTGGACAAGTTACTGTTGCGTGAGTGTGAACTCACCGATCAGGCATGCAGGGCGATCAGCGCGCTGCGGGCGAGAGAATTGGATTTGCAATTGTGCGATCTCGATGATCGTCGATTGCAACGGATCGATCCAACGCGTTTTGGCCGGATCGATATCGCCAACCGAAAGGGAACTGTACGGCCCGACATCACGCTCGAAGGAATCACCGCCTGGTTGCCGACCGGGATGCCTTCGGGATTGCGTGCCGTCGGCGTGTACGACGGGTACGTCGAATTTATGGACCATCTGAGTACGCGTTGGAAGTATCGATTAACGATTCCAACTCAGCCGCTGAGTCGAGCGCTGCTGCAAAAGTGGCTTGACCTTGGACTGAAAGAACTGGATCTCAACGTCGAAGAAAATCTCGCCCGTGATCTGGAACTTGTCGCAGCGATCAACCCGCCCATCGACCTGCTGATACGGAACCACTTGTTCGTCTGGCCGTTTTTGTCACAGATGGATCAATTACAGCGACTGACGCTGTACAACGATGTGTCGACGCCTCTGCGATTCGTCGATGGACTTTCGCTGCGATCACTTTCCTTGTACGGCAGGTTTTATCCGAACAAGGGAACGTTTCAGGAAATCGCCAAGTTGAAGCAATTGTCGTGGCTGCACCTACGCAATCGCAACTTGGTGACGATGGAAGACGTTCAGCCGCTTGGGGCTTTGCAACATTTGACGACGGTCCGGATCAGCAAGCTGACGCCGGAGGCCGAGGCGTTTCTAGAACGGTTATGTGCCGCGAACGAAACGGCAGTTTCGGGCTCGGTAAACGGTCCGTGAAAGTCTTCTTCGCTCATCCACGAAATCGATTTTCGTTTGGATCGTAGAGTTGGAGCGGATGGGTCCGCTGGTTCCATGATGTCACGTCGAGTTCGGCGAGATCGTCGATGGTGTGGTCGTGATTTAGTCCCAGTCGTAACCGGCTGGAGCCATAGATGATGTCGATCGGTGGCTTCTGCGTTTCGTATTCGTAGGGCGGACCGAGCCAGCGAAATTCATCGGGCCAATGGTGCTGGATCACCGACAGGATGGCGATCGATGTTTTCAGTGATCGAAACCGCTGGGGGTCGGTGATGTGGATCGAGATGCCGCCGCACAGTTGGTCCGCCCATTTGTCAAACGTGGGGCGGAAAGAGAGCGGCAAGAAATGAACGCCGGGCAAGTCGATGTCGTTGAGCGCCTGGATCAGTGTGTCGGGATCGACGAACGGCGCCCCGACGATTTCGAAGGGCGTGGTGGTGCCGCGGCCTTCGGACAAATTGGTTCCTTCCAGCAAGACTTGGCCGGGATAGACCATGGCGGATTGGGCGGTGGGCAGATTTGGCGAGGGTAACAGCCAGTGTCGGCGGAGTGAACCGAACGTGTCGTCGGGCGACCATCCTCGGACGGGAATGATTTCCAGCGAGACGTCGATTTGCAATTCGGATTGCAGCAACAACGCCAACTCTCCCATCGTCAGCCCATGACGCATGGGAATCGGAGCCCCGCCGACAAAGCTGCGATAGGCATCTTCTAGCAGGGGGCCTTCGACGATCCGGCCGCCGATCGGATTGGGCCGGTCCAGCACCAGGACCGAAACGTTTGCTTTGGCGCACGCGTGCAGGCATTCGAGCATTGTCCACACGAAGGTATAAACGCGCGTACCGACGTCTTGCAAATCGATCACCAAGCAATCGAGCCCGGCCAGCATCTTTGGCGACGGTCGTCGTGACTCGCTGTACAGGCTATAGATCGGAACGTCTAAGCCCGCATGCCAACCGTGGTCGGTTTCGATCATGTTGGCTTGGGCATCACCCCACAGCCCGTGCTGGGGCGTGAACAAGGCGGCGATTTGACCCGGATACGCATCGTGCAAGACATCACACGCCAGGCGAAGATCCCGGTCGACCGACGCACGGTTCATCAGCAGTCCGATTCGCGCGGACTGCAGCACCTGCGGTCGCTCCGCCAGACAGGTTTCCAGTCCCAGTTGCGGTTGGTGCTGCATCACTTTCACGGTTCGTTTTTGCCAGAATCGCGGTACAGCAAGAACGCTTCTCGGCGATGTTTGAAATCGCTGAGTTCGTGTTCATAGGCGGCTTTTAATTGATCGACCGATTTGCCGCTCAGAATTCCGTCGCGTGTTTTTTCGCTTACCAGCAATCGGTTCAGCGACTTCGTTTGCCAATCTTGGGGATAGAGTCGATGCAGTGTGGTGGCCAACGTCAGTCCAGTCTCCAGCGGGTCAAACGCGGCTCGGTCGGTCACGATCAGGTTGACGCCGCCGCACTTCTGGGTCTCGTGTTTACTCGCGTCGGGCGTGAACTCGATCGGCACAAACCGGATTCCGTCGAGTGGTTGAGCATTCAATTCGCGCGCCAGGGTGATGGCATCGATCCAGGGGGCGCCCAAAACTTCAAAAGGAGTGTCGGTACCGCGTCCGACCGAGACGTTGGTCGTTTCCAGCAGCCCGACTCCAGGATAGAGCAACGCCTGCGTCAAACTGCGCATGTTCGGAGACGGGTTGATCCAGAGACGTTCGGTGGCGTCAAACATTTTGCTGCGATCCCAGCCCTCGATGCGAATGATTTGCAACTCGACATCAAGTTCCCATTCGGCTTTGAACATCATTGCCAATTCGCCGACCGTCATCCCATGGCGAACGGAGATCGGGTGGTAACCGACAAAGGATTCGTTACCGGGATCCAGCACGGGACCTTGCACGGCGACACCATTGATCGGGTTCGGTCGGTCCAGCACCACAAAACGGATTTGGTGTTGGGCAGACGCCTTCATCGCCCCACCCATGGTGGAGATGTAGGTATAGAAACGCGTTCCGATGTCTTGAATATCAAATACGAGTGTGTCGATCCCCTCGAGCATCTCGGGCGTGGGGACTCGGGTCTTGCCGTACAAGCTATGGACTTTCAGACCCGTCAGTGAGTCGCGTTGATCATCGATGTTCGCTTGGTCTAAGACGCCGGCGAAACCGTGTTCGGGGCTGAACAGAGCCACCAACGTGACGTTCGGTGATTCATGGAACAGCTTGACGGTGGAGACTCCGCGAGCGTTTGTGCCGGTATGGTTGGTGATCAAGCCAATCTTGCGGCCGGCAAGTTGCTGAAAATCGTCCCGTTGGAGCACATCAATGCCTGCCAACACTTGCGCGGCGGCATGACGCGGTAAAACGGTCATCAGTGCAAGGGCTAAGAACAGTGAAGTGAAGACATGCTTGTTCATCTTGATTCCTCGTCGTGTCGTGAGTCTTTCTCGACGCTGGTTGCATCAGGGGATTGGGATGGAATGAATTGACTGGCAACGTAGCCGGAGGCGAAGGTGGCGAGGGATCCGATGATGGCAAACCAAGGCCAGGCGATGGAGGTTCCGAATTTGACCGCGGTTAAGACTGCGATCCCGGTCACCATCCCCACCAGGGCGCCGCGTTGGTGTGCCGAGCGGCTGAACATGCCCAGCCCGAACACTCCCAGCAAGATGCCTGCGGTAAAGCCCGCGATCGCCAAGGCATCGCCGACGACGCTGCGGGAGAGGTAGCTGGCTCCCATGCCGATGGCGATTTGTAACACGCCAAAAATGATCGTGAAGTCGCGACCGGCCGACAGCAGTTTGTGTGAGTGATCGGCTTGGGAATCATCGTCGGCAATTTCGGGGTAGGCCCACGGGGCGTAGAAATCGGAGACGGCGGCGGCGGCCGATGAATTCAGTGAGCTGGAAAGGGTCGACATCGCTGCGGCGAAAACCGCAGCCAGGGTAATTCCGACGAGGCCGATCGGTAGATGATCGACGATGAAGGTCGCGAAAACTTCGTCGTTGTGTTCGAACGTTTGCGGTTCGACCGCGGTGTAATAGGCGGCCAGGGCGACGCCCAATAGCAAAAACAACGCAAATTGAGCGAAGACCACCACACCACTGGCGATCACCGCACGTTGCGCGTCGCGCGAGCTGCGGGCACACAAATAGCGCTGGACAAACATTTGGTCGGTACCATGGGTTCCCAACGTCAACACCGCACCCCCGATCAAACCCGACCAAAACGTGTACGTTTCGGTCCAAAGGCTGAATGTTTCGGTCGACTGCCAGCGGAAATCCAGAAGCTGAAATCGTCCGCTGGAGTTGCCAAATTCCCACAGTTCCGCCCAACCGCCGGGCAAGAACCCGACCAGGATCTTGAGCGCCAATAATCCTCCGGCCATGTAAACGACCAATTGCAGACAGTCGCTCCAGATCACGGCCTTCATTCCACCGAAGAACGTGTACAGGATGGTGGCGATGCCGATCAAGGCGATGCAGAAATGCAGGTCGATTCCGAGCACCTTTTCGAGCGCGATGCCGGCTAAAAAGAGCCGTAATCCGTCACCCAGATTCCGCGTGATCAGGAACAACAGCGAGGCACATTGCTTGCTGGCGCCTCCAAATCGCTGTTGCAGTATTTCGTAAGCGGTAAAGATTTTGCCGCGGCAGTACAGCGGCACCAGCACGATTGCGACGATCACACGGCCCAACAGAAACCCCAGCGCGAGCTGTAAGAACCGCATGTCGCCGCCCGCGGCGAACGCGATCCCCGGCACGCTCAAGAATGTGGCGGTGCTGGTTTCCGTGGCGACGATCGAACCCAGGATCGCCCACCACGGCAAATCACGCCCGCCCAGCAGGTATCCCGAAAGATCTTTCTGGTCACGCCCCACCCACACGCCCAACGCCACCATCGCCAGCATGTAGACGACTAAGATCGAAGCGTCGATCAAACTGATTGACAAATCCATGTTCCTGTATTGTGATCACTGACGGTATGGTCATTGGTGTTCGCCTTGAGGCGAGTCCCCGGTCGCTGCGTAGCAGCGACAGTGGGCGGCTAAAGCCTGCACACCAGCGCACGTTGGTGTCTAGCCTTTAGCCCGGATATTGCATCCGCTGACTGGTTGACTCTGATTTTAGACTGAGTTACGGCGAGGCTGTCCACGATAGCCGGTTTTTGCTGCAATCGATTCGCTGCGGGCAGAGGGCCCCCTACCCCCA
>NZ_JBFHKV010000221.1:0-9428 GCF_041595215.1 Stieleria sp.
AACGGCGACTCCAAGCAAGCCGCCAACGCCCTCGATGCAATGGCCGACCAACTCGGTGACATGCAGCAAGAGATGAGCGAACTGCAAGACCTGGAAGACGCGATGAACGACCTGTCGCAATCCAAAGAACAAATGCGCTGCAGTTCCTGTGGCGGTGCCGGTTGCCAACAATGCCAAGGCATGGGAATGGGCATGGGCGAAGGCGACAAACCCGGTGACGGACTCGGCGAAGGCGCCGGACAAGGAGACCGGCCGGAAGAAGAAGGCGATACCAACACCTACGAGACTCAGGTCCGCGGCCAAGTCAAGAAAGGCAAGGCCGTGATCTCCGGTTTCGCCGACGGTCCCAACCGCAAAGGCATCAGCCGCGAAGACGTCAAACGCGCGATCGAAAGCTCGTTCAGCGAAGAAAGCGATCCGCTGGAGAACCAGCAACTGCCCCGCACCGAACGTGAGCACGCCATGGATTACTTCAACAAGCTCCGCGCCGGGGAATAAGCGGAAGTGATGTAAGCATCTTGCTTGCCAGACAACGTCACCGCAAGCTGGAAGCGTACGCCACGATTCGCAAGCTGGAAGCTTACGTCACATGGATTGGCCCACTCCTCGATCCGCGTATGTGCATGTGCCGTTCTGTCGGCACCGATGCGGGTACTGCAATTTCAGTGTCGTCGCCGATCGCGATGACTTGATGCAGCGTTACCTCGCGGCGATCGATCACGAACTGGAACAGATTGCCCAACGACTGCAACGTGTCCCGATCATCGACACCTTATTCGTCGGTGGCGGGACACCGACGCATCTGCCCAACGCCCTGCTGGAAACGTTTCTCCTGTCGCTTCGTCGCCGATTCGAACTCTCCGAGGGTTTTGAATGGACGATGGAAGCGAATCCAGAGGACATCACCGCGGAAAAGCTAGCGATGCTGTCCGAATTCGGCGTCAACCGCGTCAGCCTGGGCGTTCAATCGTTTCAGGATCGCAAGCTGGCGGTGCTGGAACGAAGTCACTCGGGGCAGTCGGCCGAGGCGATCGTTCAGCAGGTCGCCGACACGATCCCCAATGTCTCCATCGACCTGATCTTTGCCGCCCCCGGTGAATCGCTCTCCAGCTGGGCGCGGGACCTTCGCACCGCCACAGCCCTTCCGATCAGGCATGTCTCGACGTACTCGCTGACGTACGAGAAAGGCACGTCGTTCTGGACCCGTCGTCGCCGCGGTGATCTGTCCGCAGTCGACGAATCGGTGGAAATCACGATGTATGACCTGAGCCGCCGCGTCTTAGCCGAGGCGGGTTTGACGCACTATGAAATCTCCAACTTCGCGAAACCGGGCTTTCGTTGCCGGCATAATCTGGCGTACTGGCGGGGCGATGGCTGGTTCGCCGCCGGTCCCGGTGCCGCCGCCTTCATCGATGGCGTGCGGGCCACCAACCATCGCAGCACCACGACCTATTTGAAGCGGATCGAAAATGGCGACAGCGCGATCGCGGAGTCGGAAACGATCTCAGCGGCCGAAGCGGCACGGGAAGGTGCCGCGTTCGGCGTCCGGATGATCGACGGAATCGACCTGCAACAACTGCACTCACGCACCGGCATCGCCATCGAAACCCTCTGCGCCCAGCAGCTCAACGAACTTCAATCGCAAGGCTTGATCGATCGCGACGGCCATCAGATCAAGTTGACCCCGCGAGGCATCCACTTCGCCGACACCGTCGCATCGGAACTGTTAGGTTAACCGCCCGCGCAACCGATTGCCAACGAGGCTCCTGCCCCTTTCTCAATCCGCCTGAACTTCCGACTTCACATCCGAGAGGGCACCGCGCAACTTCTCGGCAGAGACTGGCTTGTTGAGGTGCATGTCGAAACCCGCCGCCTTCGCAGCCTCAGCTTCGCTACTTAAGGCCTCTCCCGTGACCGCGACCAGGGGCACCGAAGCGACCCGATCATCCGCACGCACTTGTCTGGCAAATTCGTGGCCATCGATTTCGGGCATTTGAATGTCAGAGAAAATGACGGACGGTGCCCGCCTGCTAATCTCGTCCCACGCTTCTTTGACACTAGAGGCCGCCCGTACGCGATGCCCTTCTGCCTCGAGCAAACATCGCAGAACATATCTGTTGGCTGACTGGTCGTCGACAACCAGAATGTCCAGCGGCAAATCGCAGGTCTGTCCAGATTCCACCGAGTCAGCTTGGCTCAAGGATATCGGCTCTCCCGTCGAGGGTAATCGGACGGTCGCACGACATCCGCTCCCCCGCCCTTGGCTGGCCATCGCAATTTGTCCATCATGCAACTCGACGAGTCGGCGGACGAGGGAAAGTCCAATCCCGAGTCCGCGCTGTCGTGATCGGGCGGACGGGGCCTGATGGAACAAATCAAACACCCGTTTCAGTTCTTGTTCGGAAAGTCCGATTCCGTCGTCAGAGACAACGAGGCAGCCCTGATCGCTAGCACTGAAAACCTCAACCTGAATGTTTCCATGCTTCTGAGTGTAACGGCAAGCGTTGGTTAAGAGATTGGTCACAACCTGGATCAATCGAGACTGATCGGCATAGACCCAGCAGGGGCGTTCATCACCCAACACCGTCAAACTCAACGATTTTGTTTTGAGCGAGTCTTGGATGGTTTCTGCAGAATGACGTACAATGCTCACTAAGTCGCAGGGACCGCGTGACAACTTAATTTTCCCTCGCTCGATACGAGAGAGATCCAGCAACTCATCAACCAGGCGAGTCAGTTGCCGGGATTGCTGCAACAGCACGTTGTACATCTCTTGTTGTTCATTCTCGCCAACCTGACCATTTGCCAACAACTGTGCGATGCCCAACACCGGCGTCATTGGGTTTCGCAGCTCATGCGACAACTCGGCCATGAACACGCTCTTACGCCTCGACACTTCGGTCGCATCGTTCAGTTGCTGAAGCAACCGCAGTTCGGTTTCAAGCGAACGGCAAACATCAGTGAGAGATTCCACATCGGCTTCGGTCCAATCACGAGGTTCGGTATCGATCGCACAAAGCGATCCGACGCAATATCCACCTTCAACGAAGATCGGTATTCCAAGATAGGCTCGAACCCCTAATTCGGAGACCGCCAAATTGTTTCGCACTAATGGATCGTTGGTCGCGTCGACAATAATCAACGGCTCGCCGCGATTGACGCAGTGTTGACAGAACGAGTGCGAAAGCGGTGTCTGCCTCTCGGCGTCCCAAGGTGGCGGCAATCCAATGCAACTCTTAAAAAATTGGCGGTGATCATCCACCAGCGAGACGAGCGCGACCGGGACATCGAGTAGCTTCGCCACCAAACGAGTGAATCGATCGTAGATCGGATCAGGTTCGCTATCGAGCAACCCAAGAGCCTGAAGAGAAGCAAGCCGCCCGGCATCGTCAAGGGATTGGCGCATTCAGTTACATCCATTCATGTCGTTAGTGATCCGTACCATTCTAGTGAAAGGTATGGAATATGTCGTAACAAAACTGGACGACAAGGCACGCCCCCCGCCGAGAGGAACACGCAACCGATTAGCGTTTCCACGGACCGGTCCAAACGCCCTAGGCAGAAGGTAGATTGGTCGAGGCAAGCCCCCGGCCCGCCCAGATGGGCCCTGTCCATTGTCCATGGGTTAAACCTTGTGCATGGGTCAATAATGATGGTCGTGTTCGGCGGTGCCGTCGGGGCTGTGGTCGTGGGTGTGGCCGGGTAGGTTTTCGATGCCGATTGCGACGACGACACCCAACAGCAATGCGATCGTCAACTTGACGCGGTCATGGTCGTGAAAGGCCACTTCGGGTAGCAGATCCGCCAGCGCGATGCAGATGAAGAAACCGGCCGAGATCGCCAAGCCCCAGCCCAGAATCCCGGTGCCCTCTAACACCGTCGTTGCCCCCAGGTACATCAAAAATGCCCCCAGCGGGCAGGCCAACGAAAACAGCATGCTGACCAGTCGCTGTGCGGCCGACGACCAACCCTGCTTGCTCATCACCGACGTGATCGCAAACGAATCGAGCGGAATGTGTAGCGCGATCACCAAAAACGTACCGATGCCCGCCAGCCCCATCCAGGAACCGTGGGACGCGTCGGCGATCACGCTGCTGGCCAACGCGACGCCGTCGATCAGCGTGTGCAGTGCCAGACCGAAAAAGACGCCGGCCCAACCGAACCGCTTCGGCTTGGCCGAGTGGTCGTGACCGTGGTCGTCGTGGTGATGGCCGTCGTGGTGGTGGCCGTCGCAGTGATGCTCGTGCTCGCCCGCCTGCTCACCCACCGGACCGTCGGTTCCAGCGGCCGGACTGTCGGCACCGTTGGCGAAGCTTGATTCGCGGGTACCGTGATCGTGCGTGTGGAACAGTCGGATCAGCAAGAACATCGAAATCAGACCGAGCAGCGCGCCCATCCCGGTCATCGAAGACGATCCCAGGATCTCACCGGCATGTGGCAGCAAATGCAGCATCGCGATGCCGAGCATCAACCCGCCCACAGCGCTCATCAAGAGCTGCGTTCGGAGGTGCGTCATGCGGATCAGATCAGACAGCCGTCCACCGGTGTTGGAGGCGACGAAGATGAACACGCAATAGACGAACAGAAGTGAAACGGGCGACATGGCTGGAACAACAGAGAATGGGGTTGACCGGCGAAATGGTACGCCAACCGGCCGGCTTCGCCTATGGGTAACACGAGTGCACTTGCAACCGCATTGCAACTGGGTACGATCTAGTTTGACAGCGTCCTTTTGGCATCGTTCCCCGGCCGAACAACAGAAATCAAAGCGATGACTGCACCGAATGATCCCGTCAAGGACGAAATCCGTCGATCCGGGCTGCGCGCCACACCGGCTCGCCTGGCGACGCTGTTGTTGCTGCGCGAGTCGACTTCGCCGCTGACGCATGCCGAAGTGTCCCAGCAGCTCGCCGACAGGGGGATCGACCGGGCGACGGCGTTCCGCAATCTCAACGACTTGGCCGAAGTGGGATTGCTGCGTCGCACCGAACTCGGCGATCACGTCTGGCGATTCGAAGCGGTCCGTGGCCAACCCCAAGACGACACCGGTCACCCGCACTTTCTGTGCGTTGATTGCGGCACGGTGTCCTGCTTGGACGACGTGAAACTGACCGCGGGCAGTCTGCGACAGAGCGCAAAGATCGGCGAGATCACAGAAATCCTGCTGCGCGGTCACTGCAACGGTTGCGGCGACACGTCAGCGACACGCCAATAATCAGCGACACGCCAAGAAGTTGGCTGGCGGAAACCGAGCGAACCAGCGTTCGCGTTCAATCCATCAATCAGAGAATGACCATGACATCGTGGGAAATCGTACTTGCGGCGCTCGGCTGGTGCACGCTGATCAATCTGGGCATGTTGACGTTCAGCACCGTCATCGTGGTCGGTTGCGAAAAATCCGTCGGGCGGCTGCACCAAAAGTGGTTTCATTTGGAATCGCATGAAATCCGCCAGGAGTACTTTCGCTACTTGGCGAATTACAAGCTGCTGGTACTGGTTTTCAATCTGGTGCCGTATCTGGCGTTGCGGCTGGCGATCCCCTAGCGGCTGCGGTGTAGAGCATTGATTCCCACGTTTTCCGCTGCGATTCGCCAATTGTTTCGATTGGCCGGATGAATCCTTCAGGAATCCGCGGCAAACTGACGTTTTGCACGACAAAGACTGTTTCTTTTGGCTCAGTAAAGGCGAAAAAGGGTGATGGATCCGCTCCCATCGAGGCCGAGCCCGGGCCCTGCGATCGGGTGGGCTCAAACGCTTAGGAAGGTGCTGTGCCCCTTGGCCACCCGATTGTGACGGAATGACCCCAATCAATGGTTTTGGGCAGGAGATCGGGGGCTCTGGGGATAAAATTTCCAGTCCCTCGGAAAAAACGGATTCGACCAACATCATGATTGCAGCTAAAATGCCGGCCGCAGGAAGCGCCCGTTCACGTCTCCCCGGCGATTGAACGATATCCCAAAGGATTCGCTTCAACGTCAAGGATTGCATTGTCTGTGCTACTCAATCGCTCATCTCCTTCTAAATCAATGACCACTGCCAGGATCGACCCTGCCGGGATTGTTGAGATGGGTACAGGGGACGAAACCGTGCTGTTTCTGCACGGCTTATTTGGAACGCCCGAACACTGGCGGCAGGTGATGGAGCGACTGGCTGATCGCTATCGCGTGATCGCCCCCCAGTTGCCGGTCGACCCCCAACCCGGCCGTCGCCAGCACGGGATCAACGCGATCGCCGATTTGAGCGATCAGGTCGCCGATCTCGTCGAAACGCTTCAAATTGATCCCTTTGTGATCTGCGGCAATTCCCTGGGCGGGTTGGTGGCAATCGACCTCTGTGCCCGCCGCAAAGACTTTGCCAAAGGTCTGGTGCTTGCCGGCAGCGCCGGGTTGTTCGAAAAGAACCCGATCGGTGGCATGCGGCCCAAACCCTCGCGCGAATTCGTCAAGAAAACGGTTTGTGGCATCGTCCACAAGCAGGAATTGGTGACCAATGAACTGGTCGACGATTGGCATTCCTCCATCCAAGACCGCGACTATGTCCGCTTCGTCTTGCGAGTCTCCCGCGCCACCCGCGATCGATCGGTCGAAAAAGAGCTGACCAAGTTGGATCTGCCGACGATGATCATCTGGGGCCAGGAAGACTCGATCACGCCGCCGGAGACCGGTCGCGAGTTCCAGCGGCGGATCAAGGGATCGAAGCTGCAATTCATTCAAGACTGTGGGCACGCGCCGAACTGGGAACAACCCGAAGCGTTTGCCGAACTGCTGGATGAATTTCTTCCGACCTGCTTTGCTGACTGAAATGACGCGATACGCCATCGCGATCGTTTTGTTGGCTGTGATTTCGTTTCCGCTGATCGGCTACGGCGCCCTCCGGGCGCTCAAGAGCACATCGAACGATCCCCGGCAATGGCTTCCCCAGTCCTTCGCCGAAACGGACACCTACGACTGGTTTCAAAGTCACTTCGGCACGGACGAATTCGCCGTCGTCAGCTGGCCGGGTTGCGATCTGGACGACCCGCGCGTCGGGCAACTCTCCCAAGCGCTGCTGAACACGGCATTCTTTGATCGCGTGCGGACCGGTCAGAACGCGATCGAGGAGTTGATGTCGCCGCCGCAGAATTTTTCTCGCACCGCAGCCATCAATCGCCTGCGACGCATTCTGATCGGCGCTCAGGACACGACGACCTGCCTGGTGCTGACCACCTCCGTCGCCGGTCAAGCCGATCGCAGTGCGGCGGTACAAGAAATCGAAACCCTGGCCTGGGACGTTTGCCAGTTGCCGGCCGCAGAATTGAAATTGGCCGGTCCGACAGTCGATGCCGCGATGATCGACGCCGAAAGCCGGAAACTGTTGTTCGGCCTGGCCGGACTCTCCGCGCTGGTTTCCTTTTTGGTCGCGACGCTGCGGATGCGCAGTATTCGACTGGCGATTTCGGTTCTGCTGGTCGCGGTCTACAGCACCGCAGTGTCGCTG
The DNA here is from genome assembly GCF_041595215.1 of Stieleria sp. Taxonomy (NCBI): domain Bacteria; kingdom Pseudomonadati; phylum Planctomycetota; class Planctomycetia; order Pirellulales; family Pirellulaceae; genus Stieleria; species Stieleria sp. The sequence continues at coordinate 7,477 of NZ_JBFHKV010000221.1, forward strand.
GCGATCCTGTACTTCAGCGGCGGCAAGATGAACTTGTTGATGACGATGCTGCCACCGTTGATCTATGTGTTGACGATCTCTTCGGCGGTGCATTTGGCAAACTACTATCGCGACGCGGCGCGGGGGCCATCGTCACCGGTTCCCGCCGCGATCCGAGCCATCGGCCAGGGTTGGTTGCCCTGTTCGCTGGCCGCGATCACCACGGGCATCGGCCTGATCTCGTTGATGCTCAGCAAGATCGAGCCGATCCAAAGTTTTGGCTTCTATTCCGCGCTGGGTGTCGTGGCCAGCGTCATCGTCCTGTTTCTGTTGCTGCCCTCGGCGCTGTATCTGTTTCCCCCCAAGCCCGAAACCGAATCGGATCGCCCATCGGCCGACGATTCACCCAAGAAAGGCAACGCGTTTATCGATGCGATCCTCAATCACCACGCGTTCTTTGCACTGGCTTGCTTGGCATTGATGTTGTTGTGCGCCTCGCGCATTCCATCGATTCAATCAACGGTCAAACTGCAAGACCGCTTTCTCCCCAGCAGCGATGCGATCGCCGATTACCGTTGGCTGGAAGAGCGCATCGGACCGATGGTGCCACTGGAGGTCGCGATCCATTTTGACAAAGACGACCCACGCGATCGCGTCGAGCAGATCCAATTGGTGGCGAGGGTCCAGAGCAAAATTCAATCGCTCGACGAGCCCGTGGCGACCCTGTCGGCTTTCAATCTGTCTCCGCGACTTCCCTCGGGTCACAGCGTTCGCGACATCGTCCAACGCAAGGTGATCAACGGCCAGCAAACCAAACAACGCCTGATCGAGACGAAGTACTTGAGCGACGGCGAAGACCAAACGCTTTGGCGCATCTCAGTGCGTGCCAACGCCATCGGCGATTTGGACTACGGGATCTTTGTCGAACAAATCCGGGCAGCGGTTACACCCCTGCTGGCCGAAGAGAACGTCCAAGGCACGTTCACCGGTGTGATCCCGCTGATCTACAAAGCCCAACGTCAATTGCTGTTGGATTTGTTTCGCAGTTTCCTGGTCGCCTTCGCCGTCATCGCCGTCGTGTTGCTGGTAGTGCTGCGAAACATTTGGGCAACCTGCTTGGTGATGTTTCCGAATATCTTTCCCGCCGTGATCGTGTTCGGCGGTATCGAGTGGATGAACATTCCCGTCCAGATCGGCTCGGTGATGACGGCAAGTGCGGCACTTGGGATTGCGGTCGATGACACCGTCCACCTGCTGACTTGGTTCCGCCGCGGTCTGGACCAAGGGCTGTCGCGCCGACAAGCGATCGAAAGCGCGTTTTCGCGATGCTCCGGTGCGATGGTGCACACGACGCTGATCTGTTCGTGTGGATTGATCGTGTTCGCGCTCAGCACGTTCGTGCCGATCCTGCACTTCGCCTGGCTGATGGTCTTCCTGCTCGCCTCGGCGCTACTGGGCGACCTGGTGCTGCTGCCGGCGATCTTGGTCGGACCGCTGGGCCGCTGTTTTGAGAAAAAGCGGTAGCTCGTTAACAGTCCACCGTCGCTGCACCGCTACGCCACCTTCACATCCGACGGTACCCGGCGCGTTTGGATCGCGCCGATGCATTGATAGACGGCTTGGCGGACGGCCCGTTCGCGCGGGTCGTCGAAGATCCGGAAGCTCATCGTGTTGGTCAAGTACGCAAAGGCTAACTGCTTGGACGGATCCGCCATGCCAAACGATCCGCCCGCCCCGGGGCAACCGAAGGCTTGGTCATCGGCGCCGAAGCGGAATCCGTCACTGGGCCGAGAAAACCCGAAGCTGTAGTTGGTGTCGATCTTCAAGACGGCGTCTCGCGAGCCGCGCGAGGGTTGCACCGGCGGGGCGACCAATTCCTGCATCGTCCCGGGCGTGATTCCCAACCGCCGACCGCCCCGCGCCAAGACGTCGTAGACTTTGGCGACGGCACGCGCCTGACCGAATCCGTTGGC
>NZ_JBFHKV010000222.1:0-9422 GCF_041595215.1 Stieleria sp.
CAAAACGATGGGGGCAAAACGATGGGAAGGCAGAATGATGGGAAGGCAGAATGATGGGAAGGCAGAATGATGAGAAGGCAGAATGATGAGAAGGCAGAATGATGGGGTGGGGAATGGGAACTGGCTGACTTATTGTTTTGCCCCCATCGTCTTGCCCCTTCCGGCCGATCTCTTCATCATTCTGCCCGATATCATTCTGCCACCTCTTCTCTCCCGCGTCGCAGGCGCCCGGCCCCTACCTGAGTTCCGCGATTTGCAGATTGCGGAACAGCACGTCGGTCTTCGGGTCGTGTCCTTGGATCATGATGGTTCCCGGTGACGTCCGTTTTCCTTTGCGCGGGTTCTCGTGTTCTTCGCGGGTGTCTTCCCAGTCGCTGACTTGCACCCCGCCGACCCAGGCGGCGATTCTGTTGCCGCTGGCATGCAGCAGCACCGTCGACCATTCCCCGTTTTCTCCGGCGATCACGCGGGCGTCTTGGCGACGAAAGATGCCGCCGGTGCCGCAATCCAAGGGCGTCAATCGGTTGCCGTCTTTGAATCCGTTGTTGATCTGGCATTCATAGCCCATCATTTCATCGCCGGGGATGCAGCGAAAGAAGATCCCGGAATTCATTTCGGGGTCATCGATCTTGTACTCCGCGAGCATGAAGAAGTCGCCGTAGCTTTGTCGGGTTTCCAATTGAGTCTTGCCGCCGAGCACGTGCAGGTCGCCGTCATCATTGATCGTGAAAGTCCCTTCCATCTCCGGGTATTTCTTCCATTGAGACAAGTCCGCATCGAGCATCGGCTGCATGCCCAGCGGGCGGATTTTGATGTTCTTGAATGCGACGCGTCCGGAATTGTGTTGCAGCCCGATGCGGCGTGCGGCCAGGTCAACCGGATCGGTGTAACGACAGACGGCGTTGCCATCCAGGGACACGGTGACATCCTTGCCGTCAGCGATGACGGACATCGTTCGCCACTCCGCCGGCGTTTGCGGGCCCGCCGCTTCGCCGTCGACTTTCTGTCGCTGGACGATGCTGCCGGTCGGGAACGGGTTGTCGTCAGGGGCGATGTTGATTTCGTAGCAATCCGAGGTCACGTTTTCCGGTTTCAGCGGCGTGCGAACGAACACACCACTGTTGGTTTCTTCATCCGCTTTGAAATCGAATGTCAATTCAAAGTCACCCCAGGTGGTCGACGTGCACAGCAAGCATTTCTCGCCCTGGTCGACCACGATCGCGCCGTCTTCGATGCGAAAGTTCGCGTTGCCGGTGATTTCCCATCCGAACAGCGTGTGACCGTCGAACAGACGGACCCAGCCTGCCGCGGTTTCTTCGTCGGCCAGTCGTGCGGCCAGCAATTCATCGGCGCTGGCCGAGTAGGTTTGCGGTGCAATCGGCTCGGTCGCCGGTTCCGCCTGGGCGGGCGACTGCTGGGCGGTTGTCTGCTCCGCGGTGGGCTGTTCGGGATCCTTTCGGGCACAACCGATCAGCGCTGTCGTCAGGACAAGTATCGCGCAGCAGGCGAAGGCTGACGGTATTCGCCCAGTGCCAACGTAACTGGCATTGGGTGTTCGCCGTCCGCCGAGGCGTTGTGGATGATGGCGACGCGAGTCGTTCAGGCGCGGGTTCATGCGATTAGTAGCCATAGGTTTCAAAGTAATGTTTCCAGGCGGAGCGAATGGTCGCTTCGTCTTGGGGAGACAATTGATGCCGGTTGGTTTGGTAGGAGCGGTGTTCGCTGGCGGCCCAGGATTCGATCACGGGGCGGACTGAATCAAAATCGCTCAATCGCAAGGAGCGATAGATTGTTTCCAGGACGGTGACCGGGTCATCAACCAGGTCTTCGTAGCGGATGTCAATGATGCGGTTGGAGTCGATGGTCGGGCGATCGCGGAGGAAGGCGTCGTACATTCGCCGCAGGCAATCGACCACGTATTGTTTGTCGGCCGACAGTGGCTGGTCGTCGCCGTCGTCGGACGAGTTGGTTGATGCGGTGGCGTCGGGGCGTCGCGACACTTGCATGCCCTGGGCTTCGGCCAGTCCGGCCCACAGCCGGCAGGTCGAGGGGAATAGGGCACGGGGGTCGCGGGTGACGTGGATGAATCTCGCATCGGGAAATTCTCTGGCCAACGCGGCGATGCGGCCGGTATGGGTGGGGCTTTTGATCACCAGGGGGCGTCCGGTCACGGTGCTGACCCCCAGCAAGAAACGTCTCAGTGCGTCCAGCCATTGGCGAAGCGCCGACGGGGAGACGTCCTGAAAGTCCAGGTAGTTCATGTCCACGGGGGCTTCACAGGGAAACGCGATGTGGCGATAGGGAGACGGCAGCCCCAGGTTCATCAACGCGAATTCGTCTTCTTGGGGTCGTTCCCAACCGGCCGCCATGTTGTCCATGGGGCGTTTTCCCGGTATCAGCCACCCGAAAAACTTTTGGAAAATCCACTCGGTGACCAGAAAGTGATGGGGCGCAAAACACTGAAAGGTCGTCGGGCTGCTGTAACGTTCATCGAGCACCAGCAGCTCGTGCAGCAGTGTGGTGCCGCTGCGCCAATGTCCGATGATGAAGACGGGGGGCCCGTGCAATTCGGCCGCTGCCAGCCGATTGCGGAAAACCAGTTGCTGGATTCCCGCCAAGACCGTGTTCCACGGCGTCGCCAGCGAAACGCCCAGCAAATTCGGCAGCCGGCTCGGGTGGATTCTGAACCGTCCCTGACGCAGCAGGCCCCACCAGGTCAGCGGTCGCATCCCGTGCCAAAATCGCGGGGCGTACCAAGGGTAACGGTGAAACTCGGCCGCCGGTTTTCCCGCAGCTTTGTCATCGGGGGCGGCCATCCGGCGGTGCTCAGAATCAGTCAACGAAGGTCGCTGCGGGGTTAAAAGAGAGAGAGCCAGAGGCGGGTTTTTCAGAACAATTGTGCGGACGTGCAGAACCAAACCGTTGGGGACACAGAATCAAACGGTCCGGAGCACTGAACCAAACCGTCGCAAACGCTGTACGGATGGCTAAACCCTAATCTAACTCAGCCCACCCCAATCGCGAAAGCGCTACGCACGCGCTACAATCTGCCAGCATGAGTGATTCTACTGAATTATCGTTTGCGGATCTTCAGCGGCATATTCGTCAGATGTACCACGAGAAGGACGTGGCCAGGGGGGTGGAAGGCACGTTCATGTGGCTGATGGAGGAGGTTGGAGAACTTTCCTCGGCGTTGCGGGGCGATGATCGCGCCAATCTGGCCGAAGAGTTCGCCGACGTGATCGCCTGGCTGACCACGATTGCCAACGTCGCCGAAATCGACCTCAACGCAGCCCTGGTCGCCAAGTACGGCGGGGGATGTCCGGGATGTGGCAAACTGGTGTGCGAATGCCCCGATTCAGAGAAGCCATGACAGACCACGTCAAGTTCGCGGCCGCCGCTGCACTCCTCTCGCTCGTTCTCCTCTCGTCGGCCCCCGTTGCGGTGGCGGAGCAGGAACCGGCGGAAGCGGAAACCACTCCGGCGGCCGTGGTCGTTGGAATCAACGGACACTATCGAGTCGGCCGACCGACCGCGATCCGGTTGGCCGAATCGACCCGTTCGGCGATGGAATCGGACGGCGGGTCGCGTTCGGAGTTCACGCTGGAGACGCTCGACGGCGACGGCGTGCGGGTACGTTATGGAACCTATCCCACCGCTGATTCCGAGCCGATCGAACTGGGTTACGTGGTGCCGGGTTCCGAGGCGGCTCCGCTGCAGATTCAACGCACGACCGAAGCGGGCACCGAAGTGGTCGTCCAAACACGGTTTCCCGCAGCCGGCCGACCGGACCGCGGGCCGTCGATGATCCCCGCCGGCATGCCCTGGATCGTTTCGGTCGGTGATCCGCTGGGCGTCGACCAAATCGGCGCGTCCAACGTGTTGCTCGACAAAGCCGCTCACATCGCCGTGACCCGAATCGAGTCGGCCGACCGTTTGCCGTTTCAGTCGCTCGGCTATGACGGCGTCGACATGGTGATGGTCAACGCCACCGGCGTGCCGGTGTTGGAGGCGATGACCGGGGAACAGTCCGATGCCTTGGTCTCGTGGCTGCGTCGTGGCGGACACTTGTTCGTCACACTCGGTGAGGCCACCGAGCGAACGTTGCAGGCGGCACCGTGGCTGGAGTCGCTGTTGCCGGTCGAGGACGTCACGCTGTCACGCTATGATCCCGCGGCCTTCGAAACATTTACCTCCAGCCAGACGCCGCTGGATGTATTTCAAGGCATCAAGCTGCCGCGACGCGAGGGCCGCGTGTTGATCTCGGGCCGCACGACGCGTCGCGTTTCCGCCGTGCTGGGTGCCGACTACGTGATCGGACTGGGGCACATCACGGTCGTCACGGCCGACTTGGATCGACCCCGGTTTGCCCAGTGGCCCGAGCGTCTGGATCTAATCAAGCAAGTCGTCGGCGAATTGCTCGAAGAGCAGACCGGAGAGCGGGACAGCCGGACCGGTTCGACATCGTTCTCTGATTTGGCCGGCCAGATGCGAGGTGTGTTGGATCAGTTTGTGATCAAGCCACGCTTCAGTTTTTCAGTCGTCTCGGTCGTCGTGATGTTGTTGATCGCCTTGATCGGGCCGCTGGATTACTTGTTGATCAATCGCGTGTGGGGAAAGCCGCTGTTGGGATGGGTGACGTTTCCGCTGATGGCGATCCTCCTGTCGGTGTTCCTGGTCATCCAGGCCGCGCCCAAAACCGTCGCCGACGCGGCGGACACGGAATCGGCAGGCGGCGACTCGACCGGTGCCGCATCACCGACGTCCGCGCTGTTGCGGGCGAATCAATTTCAAGTCACTGACATCGATCTGGTCAACGGGGCCGGACGCGGGTTCGCGTGGTGCTCGCTGTATTCGCATGACCCGGTGCGGGTGGACCTGCGCTATGGGGCTCGTGAAGCGCTGGCGCCGCTCGAGCCGAAATCGAGCGGACAACCCGGTTCGACCGCTTCTCGCTCCTTTGTCTTTCCGATGGGCTATCCCGGCCGAGAGTTCGGCGGCATTCAGTTGGCCGGGGAGAACACCGTGTTTGAAGCGTACTCGGTGGCCCCGTCGAAGATCGATCAAGAAGTCGGTCGGGGCGTGAAGACAGAACTCAACGGTTTGACGATCGCCCCACGCAGCAGCAAGTCGATTGCGGCACGCTGCTCGTTCACCGCCGACACCGACCGGGCCGTCGCCGTGATCCGCCGGCCGGGTAGCGAGCTGTTGCGGGGCGCGCTGGTCAACCCCTTGCCCTATGACATTCTCGATGGCGTGCTGATCTATGGAAACTGGGTGTATCTGTTGCCGACACGTGTTCCCGCCGGATCGAGTGTGGCAGAGTTGAGTGAGTTGCGACAGAAGAATTTTCGTTGGCGTCTGACGCGACAGCAGTCGGCCGACCAAAGCACGACAGTGACGACTCCGTGGTCGCCGAGTGATTTTTCAGACGCCAAACGGGTCGCCGAAATGATCCTGTTTCATCGCGCCGCCGGGGGAGAACTCTACACCGGGCTCGGGCACCATGTGCTCGGCGATCTGGATCTATCGGACTTGTTGGTCGAGGACCGATGTCTGTTGATGGGGCGGACCGAGCAACCGCTGTTTGAATTGGACGTAAAAGAAACGATGGATGATTCAGCGGGATTCATCCAGCCCGGTGGTCGAGTGTTGTCGATGGTGCGCGTGGTCGTGCCGGTTCGTTCGACGCGCCTGAACTGATTCGCCAGAACTGAACGAGAAAAGACTCCCGTGATCAAGACAGTCGATTTGACAAAAAAGTATGGCGATGCGTTTGCGATTCGCAGCATCGACCTGGATCTCAAGGCAGGCGATCTGTTCGGGTTCATCGGACCCAACGGGGCGGGCAAGACCACGACGATGCGGATCATCGCCACGTTGCTCGAACCGAGCTGGGGCGAAGCGTACGTCTGCGATCATTCGGTCCACACCGCCCCCAAAGAAATCCGCCGCCTGGTCGGTTACATGCCCGACTTCTTCGGCGTCTACGACGACATGACCGTGGTCGAGTACTTGGAGTTTTTCGCCGCAGCGTACCGAATCAACGGCCAGCAACGACGAGAACGCGTCAATGAAATGCTGGAAATCGTCGACCTGGAATTCAAACGCGATGCCTTTGCCAACACGCTCTCACGCGGGCAAACCCAGCGACTCGGGTTGGCGCGGACGCTGTTGCACGACCCCCAAGTCCTGCTGTTGGATGAGCCCTTGTCGGGACTCGACCCCCGGGCGCGGATCGAGATGCGCAACTTGTTGCGCAAGTTGGGCGAGATGGGGAAAACGATCATCGTCAGCAGTCACATTCTGCCCGAGCTGGCCGACGTGTGTAACAAGGTCGGCATCATCGATCGTGGTGAACTGAAACAAAATGCCGAAGTCACCGAAGTGATTCGGATGGTCCGTGAACACGTCGTCTTGGTGATCCAACCGAACCGGCCGGACCAGTTGAATGCGATCATCGACTTGCTCGCCCAGCACGAAAAGGTCCAGAATTGCGAACTCGGTGATGCGTCAATCCGAGTGGTGTTGAAGCCCGATGTCGAAGAGTACAGCGACTTGCCGAAACTGTTGATTGAAAACGAGATCGATCTGAAGCGGTTTTCGGAGGAAGAGTTGGACCTGGAGTCGGCCTTTATGGCTCTGACGAAGGGGACCAGCACCCGTATGTAGGTGTCTCGCTGCGACGGTTGCCGTTGCATCAACGGCCTGTTGATTGAATCGATCTTCTAAATTCAATGCGATTTCACCAGACGCGACGCGTAAGCGAGGGACGCCGCGTGGCCCCTCGCTAACGCACGCGGGCTTAACTCAACAGGCCGTCACGCACCCAAAACGACGGACTGTTCCTCACAACCCCGCTGATCGGGCGCTGGAACGTCCGGGCCGGGATCAACGTGCTAGGATCATGGTGGGTGAGGCTGCTCGTGCAATCCTCGCTGTTCCAAGATGACGAAATCACTCTGATGCCCCCAATACGCTGATGCCAGACCAGGTGATACCAGACCAGTGGTACATCAAGACCAAGAACGGAAAACGTGGTCCCTATTCGGTCCAGCAGCTGCAACGCTACGTCGACGCCGGAGCCATCCTGCCCAATTCGGGAGTGGGAAGCGGGCAAGGTCCGTGGGTGGCCGCAGCAACGGTTCAGGGATTGAGCTTTTCGGCCGAATCGATCGCGAAAGTGCGCGCCTCCACTCCGGCCGCGAAATCGTCGGTCACGACCGGGAACGCCACCGACGCCGCGCTCAATCAGCGGGCGGCGGAGCTGCAATCGCGAGAACAGGCAGTGCAAGATCGGGCGGAGGAGTTGGACGCTCGCAGCAGTGAGTTAGATGCCCGCGACATTGAACTAGACGCTCGCAGCAGTGAGTTAGACGCTCGCGACAGTGAGTTAGATGCTCGCGGCACTGAGTTGGACGCTCGCAGCAGTGAGTTGGACACTCGTGACAACGAGCTTGATTCCCGTGGTCAGGAGCTAGACGTCCGGGCGAATGAGTTCGAGCAGCGCGAGCAGGAGTTGACGCAGCGCGAGCAGGCGTTCGAGCAGCGCGAGCAGGCGTTCGAGCAGCGCGAGCAGGAGTTGACGCAGCGCGAGCAGGAGTTGACGCAGCGAGAGCAGGAGTTCGAGCAGCGCGAGCAGGAGTTCGAGCAGCGCGAGCAGGAGTTCGAGCAGCGCGAGCAGGAGTTGGAGGAGCGAACGCAGCAGCTGGACCAGCGTGAATCGGAACTCGGCCAACAGCAGCAAGAGATCCAGTGCCAGTCGCAGGAGTTGCAGCAACGTGAAGCGGATCTTCAACTGCAGCAGAAACAGCTCGATGCCAGGGCAAAGGAACTGGACACGCTTGCTGGGGAACTGGATCAACACCGGGAACTTCAAGCGGCACGGGAGGCCGAGCAGGCGACGTCGTTCCAGCAGCGAGAAACGACGCTTGCCCAGCAGCAAGCCGATGATGAATCCAAACGGTCGGAGCTGGAGCAACGCGAGTCGGACTTGGCGGCACGCTTCGCCGAGACGCAGCAGTTGGAAGCTCGCTTGCAAGCCGAGCAGGCCGAGCTGCAACAGCACAGCGAAGAATTGAACCAGCGTGAAGAAGCGTTGGCCGACCGTGAGCAAGCGACGCGTCAATTGGAGCAGTCGCTGCAGGAGCAGCAGCTCGCCGCCGCCGACCAAGCCGCTCCGGTCGCCCCGCCTCCGGCGGCCAGCGATGATGCCCGCGACGCGTCGGCCGAATCGATTCTGGAGGAAAAGAAACGGCTGTTGCAAGAGTTCGCCGATCGCCAAGCATCGTTGTCGCGACGCGAAGCGGAATTGATTCGACGTGAAAACGAATTGACCCGTCGCGAATTGGATAGCGTCGTGACGCATGATGCAACGACGGAGTCGGGGTGGGAACTTGAAGTCGAACCCGAAGCCCAACTTGCACAAGAATTGGAATCCGTCACCGCACCCGAACCGGCGGAATCGGTGACCACGGTTCAAGATTCGGAGCCCCGGCGGCCGGTGGAGCCTGCTGCGGCAGAGTCTGATTCGACGTCTGATTTGACGAGCGCCGCAGCCTCGTCTTGGCAGGACGTGCTGGGGCGGGCCGAAGAACAGCCCGCTGATTTTGAACTGGCCGAGTACGACGGAGTCTCCGCCGAACGCGTCACCGCGGCCGGTGAGGTCGCCGTCGCCACGCAGCCGGAGGACGATCGCAGCGATGGTGCTGCGGCTCAGACAGGTTTGAGTGAACTGCGGCGACTCGCCTACGAACAACGGTTCGGGCCCTGCAGTCGCTATGACGTCGATGATGACCCGTCGATGCGAGTGGACGTCTCGGTCCATCTTCCCGAAGACGCACGCGATTTCACGACGCTGGTGACCAGCGGCATGAGTGACTATCCGATTCCGATGCCTAACGGCCAGCGGAGCGTGCGTGCCGAACTGTTGCTCTATGTCACCCACTTGGATGAATTGGCGATCCAGATTCTACGCGGCGCGGCCAAGCTTCCGTTTCGAAAAAAGAAGGGGCTTTCGATCGGGACGACGGAATCGCTCGATGGACTGCGCGATCAGTTGTCCGACAGTCAGCAAAAGGACTGTGTGTACATGTTGCCGGTGGTCGAATCCGATTCCAAACCGATCCCGGCGAAAGAGGTGATCGGCGGTGTGGTTCAGTTGTTCTGGTTGATGACGATCACCGAAGCGGAACGCAAGCTGATCGACACCGGCGGCATTCACAAATTCCTTTCACTGCTGGAAAAGAACAATCACGCGGTGTTCTTCGATTTGATGCGTGATTGTTACGTGAAACGAAAGGGCTGGTTTCGACGCTAATCGCTCAGGACGCCTCTGCCGCTCAGGACGCACTGCCGCTCAGGACGCACTGGCAAGTCGCATCACAAATTGCTCCAGCATAAACCGGTCGCGGCCGTCGGCG
>NZ_JBFHKV010000223.1:0-9421 GCF_041595215.1 Stieleria sp.
ATCAATCGGTGCGAAGCCGTCGGCGATCACGTCCACCCGTACGGTTTGCCCGGGCAATGCGGGGAAACTGGGTGTGGTGACGATGCGGACGTCGGGCAGTTGCGGTGTCGCGACCGAATCGATCACGATGGTGTGCTTGGTTTCGGCCAGACCGTCACTGGCACGTGCGTCGATGATCGTGCGTCCGAGTTGTCCGGGGTTCGGCACCCAAGTGATTCGTCCGGTGGCCGGATCGAGTTGCGCGCCGGTGGGCAAGCCGTACGCCGAGAAGGTCAACGTGTCATCGAGATCGGGATCGGTTCCGGCGATCGTGAAATCGAGCAAGTTACCCACCACGACCTGGTGATGGCGACTCTCAATGACCGGCGCGCGATTGACGTTTTCGACCACGATCGGGACGGTGATCGAATCCGATGCGGATTCGGAATCGGTCAACGTAAACGTGACGTGGTACGTCCCCGCTTGGTCGTACCGCGGTTGCCATCGAAACACTCCGGTGCTGGCGTCAAAGAGTGCACCGTCGGGAACATCGCTGGCGGTCAATTCGAGGGATCCACCATCAAAGTCCGCGCCGGTGACTTGGAACTGTGCAAAAACCCCTTCCCGAGCGTATTGGGCGGCGGGGAAGGCCAGTCGCGGGGCGCGATTGACGGCGCCGACGGTGATCGCAAACGGTTTCGCGTCCGAACCTGATCCGTCGGTGGCGACGACCTGGATCGCATACGAACCGGCGTCGTTGAACGTCGGCGACCAATGCAATCGTCCCGTTGCGGGATCCAGTGTCGCGCCGGCGGGCAGATCATCGGCGAAAAATCGAATGGTATCGTTGTCCGGGTCCGTTGCGGAGAAGTCGACCGACAGCGTCTCGCCTTCGTCGACGCTCGCATCGGCGGGAACGGTTAAGGTGGGCGCGGTGTTGGTACCGCGAACCGTGATCACGAAGGACTGCGACGAGGTGAGCGACCGCGCAAGATCCCCGTTGCCTTCATCGGTCACCGTGACGGTGACGTTGTAGATTCCCAAATCGGCGGCCGTCGGGTCCCAATTCAAAAGTGCTTCACCATAGCGGGCTCCATCAACCAGACGAGCTTCAACCGGCAGCCCACTCATCGCGTAGGTGAGCGGTTCCTGATCCAGATCGCTCGACTGCAACGGCAGACGCAACAGTTCGCCCGGCAAGACCACCAACGAAGACACGGGTGCGAGAACCGGCGGATCGTTGGCCGATTCCACGGTGACAACGAAATCATATTGCACGGTTTCGATTCGACCGCGTCCGTGTCCGTTTCCGTCGTCGCTGGCGATCAACGAAAGCGTGTAGTTGCCCCGGTCGCCCGTTCCCGGTGCGAAGTGGAACGATCCGGTCCCGTTGCCGTTGTCGGTAAAGGAAACGAAATCGGGCAGCGGCAATCCCGGAAATCCGTTGGCGGCTTCGAGCGTGATGTTGTCACCATCGGGATCGGCCACCGAGACCGGGATGTCGACCATGCCACCGCGGCTGAGCGTCAGGTTGCTGATCGGATCGATGATCGGTCGCTGATTGATGTCGCGGACGGAGATCGGAACGCGTGATGAAATCATGATCGGATCGCTGACGCCGTCGCCGTCATCGGTCGCTTCGAACAAGACGCTGTAGTCCCCGGACTGGTCGTAGCGCGGCGTCCAGGTGAGTGTCGCCGTTTCGCTGTCGAACGTCGCTCCGTCGGGCAGTCCGGTGACGCGGTAGGCGATCGGCGAAACGAGGCCCGGCGGGTCGAGTGTGCCGTCTCCCAAACGAACCGGTAATTCAAAATCGGGATGATCGGGGTCCAAGGCTAACGACGTGATGACCAGCGTCTGGCCTTCTTCGACCGACCAACCTTGCATCGCGTCAAAGCTGGGCGCGCCGTTGGCGTTGATCACCGTCACGTCGATTTGGCCGTCGACTGATTGACCACCCGCTGTCACGGTCACGGGAATCGATAGCGCCGGTGGAACATCAAACCCGACGGTCCAACGGAGTGTTCCGTCGCGCGAATCCAACGTGGCGCCGCTCGGCAGGTCCGCGCTGGTAAACAGCAACCGGTCTCCGTCGGGATCCGACGCACCGATGCGATAGGTCCACTGGTCGCCCTGACGCAAAGTGAATTCTGGAATCGGGTCCAAAACCGGCGGCCGATCGGCCTGGCCGACCAGCAAGTCAAACGCATGCCGCGTGATGCTGATCCCATCGGTCGCGACCAACGTGACATCTCGATAGACGCCTGCGGCGTTTTCGCCCGGTGTCCACCAAAGCGTTTTGGACGCCGGATCGAAGAACGCACCCGGCGGCAGGTTGTCGGCCCAGACCTCGACCGGATCGTTTTCGCGATCGTCGATCTCCACGATGATTTGCAACGTCTCGTTCTCGATCATCCGAGCGTCAGCCGGCGGCTGGACGAATTCCGGTGCCCGGTTTCCACCGGTGACGCGAACCGTCCATGTTTGGGATGTGAATCCGCCGCGTGAATCGAACGCGTACAACACGACATCGTTCTGCTCGGCGACCCCAACCGTCGGGGTCCAGGCAACAAGTCCCGTCTCCGGATCCACCGTCATGCCGTCGGGTCCGCGTTGCAGCAGGTACGCGACCGCGACGCCGTCCGGGTCGACCGCATCGGCGTCGTACGAATAGGGCTGGTCGACGGTCGCGAATGTCACCGGATCGGTTTCGAAATCGGGCCGCAAATTCGGCGACGCGGTGGCCAGGAATCCGGGAACGAAATCGGCAGCGACGTTGTTCGGTGAGAGCAGCCGTATGGTCTTGGCCGTCGTCGATTCGCCCGGACGCAGGTGAACGCCGTCGGGGACGTTGGCGGTCAAGTCAAACAGCCAGCGTCCATCGGGACCCGGGATCGCCGGTTGACCGGGAACCGCGCCGCCGGCGGAAACGTCGCCGCCGACCGGATCGAGAACCAGACTCATCGGCAACAACAAGTCATAGTCACCGCTGTTGCGGATTTCGACCTCGTACGTCAGCGCCTGGGTCTGACGATCGAAGCGTGTTCCGGTCAGCGTGATGTCGACGTCCGCGGAGAATTCGCTGACCGTGGTGAAGTGGACTTCGTAACCTGCCGGCAGCGAGAACCCGCCCACACTTTCGATCCCTTTGCCGATGTACAGCGTATGCTCCCCGGCAGAGAATCCTTGCACAAACAGATAGGCCGTTTGCGACGCCTCGTGGTAGCGGACTTCGGTGATGACCGGTTGTTGATCCTCGGGCAGGGCCGCATCGCCACGGATGGCGTAGTTTCCCGGATTGAGAACCGACTCGATCTCCGTTCCCAGACCCGTGAACATCTCTTCGCTGAACGTCACACTGACCAGCCCCAGCGGCAGCGCGACGACGGTTTGTTCGGCCGGATGGGTCGCGACGACTTCGGGGATCGCGATCGGGCTGATCACATCGACTTGTTCGGACTGGCTGATCAGAACGCGTCCGCCGCTGGTCGTCGCGACGACGTCGCCGCGGGTGCCGCCGGTGGCGACCGCGACCCGACGCAGCGTCGCCATGTCGACCATCGTCAGCTCGCTGTTTTCGCCCGTGGCGACCGATTGGCCGAAACCGGTGTTCCCCGTGTTGTGGGAAACGAACATCAACCCTTCCAGTGACGTTTCAGTTTGTCCGAAGGCGATCGAATCGATCGGGGTTTCAAAGGAGAGCACCGTTTCGGCGCGTCCGAGCGGATTGAACCGCACCACCGCGTCTCGCTCGGGCCACTGCACGCCATAGAGTGTTCCGTCACCGGCGAACGCCAGACTGCCGACTCGCAAGTCCAAGTCACGACTGAGTCGTTTGAAGGTGCCGGTGTCGGGATCGAATCGTTCGACACCATAGCGGGAACCGACGATCACGTCGCCGCCGGCCGGATCGATGGCCAGACCCATCGTCAAACCTTCGCCATGTTCGGCCAGGATGCTGCCGTCGATCGGATCGAGTTGCAACAGCGGACCGCCGCCGGTGGTCGCCCACAGTCGACCGTCGTCATCAAACGCGAGGTTAAAGATCGGATGATCCAGTTCCGCCCATGTGCCTTCGGCCGTCCCACCGTTGGCATCAAACAGGTACAGCTGGTTTCTGGCCGTGCCGCCGCTGATCAGAATGTCTCCGTCGGGCGTTTCGGTGATCGCCATCGGTCCGATGCCGCTGGTTGCGACGCCGGTGGCGGTGATGTCGAAACCGTCGGCGAATCGCTTGGCGGTAAACGGTTGCAAGACGGTGTCAAAGATCGCCGGGTTGGTGGTCGATCCGGTCGATGGGACCAGGTTTTCGGCTGCGGCGAACAACGGATTGGTCGACGGCTCGGTGGTCGGCGGCGTCGGTTGTCCAAAATTCGGACGCGTCGTCGCATCGACCGTCGGCAAGGCCCCGAGAGAATTGGCGGTGCCGTCGTCATCCGCTGTGGCGCCCGCCGGCGGGGTTTCGCGGTTTCCGGCCAGGTCCGTCGCCAACGCCAGAAACTCATACGTGTGCCCGACGCGACCGATGAAGACTTCTTCGCCGACCGCTTGGCCGACTTGGCGTTGCCAGATTTTGTAGTCACCGCCGTCTTCGGCGACGTACAGCGTGACGTGCTTGAATCCACTTCCACCCGCATCGTCGGCGACATTCCAGGCGACGACGAAATCGTTTTGAGCGTTCAGCGGCGTGACGGTCACGTTGCTCGCGGGCGCTTGTGCATCGATGGTGTACGTCAGATCGTCGGCATCCTCCGGTGGCGCGTTGTCCAACAAGACACGGGCTTTGGCGGTCAACGATTGTCCCGTTTCGGCGTCATCGGAAAGCTCGATGCTGTAGGAAACGAAACCCGCCCCTCGGCCTTGAGCGTTGTTCGGCGGCAGCAAGCCCCCATCGGTATTCGTGCGGACTTCACCGGTCAGCGGATCGATGGCTTGAATCAACCAGGTCGCGGCGTTGGATTTGACATCGATCCCTCCGCTGACGCGAACATTAAACCCGAGCGTTTCGGCGAATTCAAAGTCGCCTTGATAAAGGGCCCGTCCGCCCGGAACGCGGATCGTGATGTCGCCGACCTTGATGTCGCCCAACTGGAACGTTCTGACATCCATGTTCTCGTCCAACGGAACCACCACACGGACTTCGTTGGCATCGCGAGTCGTGTTCGGGTCGTTCTGGAAATTGATCGTGAACGGAAGCGATTCGTTGGCGGGAACAAAACCTCCCGTTTCCAGCGTGAACGGACCGGTTTGCGAAACCGCGCCGACGTTGGTGCCTTGTTGGTCGTAGTACTCCTGCAAGTTCAACGGAAAGAAGACGTCTTCGTCGTTCGGCGTGATGCCGCGGATCTGGTAATCGGCGGGGATACCGGCACCACGTTTGTCGAACGGAACCCATGGGACATAGACACGCATCGTTTGAAAATGCGTGTTCAGATCCAGCCCCAGATCGTAATCGTCGAACGTCGGCAGCTCGGGAACGGGATTGGCGCCGCTGAGGATTCCGAAGAACGACAATGAGTCGCCGGTGAAATTGGCACCGGTCGTGTCGTTGGGAGCTTTGAGAGTCGGATCGTGACCGTACCAGCGGCGGACGGTGTCAAAGAAGTCACCGAATTCGCCGGAGAGAATGATTTGATCTCCACCGGGTCCGCGCAGCACACCGCCGGCCAGCGTCGCCATCAAACTGGCCAGTTCCTGGTCGCGTCGCGTCGGCGGCACGGCATCTTCGGCGCGCAGCCGTCCGCTTTCGGCCAGATAGCTCAGGTACATCGATTGCCAAGCCGCTTCGTTGCCGGCCAGATTCACCAGCGCCGCGTCGGCATCCGCGTCATCCAAGATGCCTTGACGCAACTGATCCGCTTCGGCCAACGCATGGTCGACGAACTCATCGCGCGACATCGACGTGGCCGAGGCGACGACATGGAATTGGAAGGGGATCTTGGGGATCGTCAAGAAGTCGGGGACCGCACCAAAGACTTCCCAGATGAACGACAGACCGGGTGAGATCTGGTCCAGAGCCGAGGGACCGTCGGCAAGCAGATCGATTTCGGCGTATTGCGGAAGCGCCGCGTAGATCTTGGCTTTGAAGGATTCCCAGGCGTGATCGTGCAACTCACGCAAGCCCGGATAGGTTTGGACTTGGAACGTGAATCCCGCGAACCCGTCGGCCGGATGGTCGAACAGGTAGCCGCCGGCGGTGACGGTTCCGTCGGTGTTGACTGCCGACTCGAGTTCCGCCCAGGGCAACTCGGCCAGCGAGCCTTCCTCGGGGCCGCCACGCAGATTGGACGTGAAATGGTTGTAGGGCAATCCGTAAACGAAGTCATTGATGCCCATTTCCGGGATGCCGACGTTGTAGAACACGTACGGCGCATCGATGTTGCCCAGGTTCTGCAGCGCGACGCTATACGTTCCCGGATCTCCGGCGAAAATGTAACGCGGCCCGCCGATCCCGATCGTGACTTCGGGTTCGATCGTCCGTTCGATCTGGAACCGATACGGCACCACCGCGACTTCACCGCCCGGATTGATGACTTGCACGTCATACAAACCGTGCGGAGCATCTTCGAAATCAAACGTGACGATGATCTCGGACGCCGACACATAATTCCGATTGACGGGAACGATTTCGGCGAATCCCGGTCGGACCAGTTTGACGACCGCGTCTTCGTGAAAGCGTGCCCCGGAGATGGTCGTGGTGACGTACTTGGAATCCCCGCCGAGATCCGTTTTGATGTTGGTGATCGCCAGCGGCAACAACTCGGCGAGAATCCGGATCGGCGACTGATCACTTTCGGTGGCAAACCCCCGCACGAGCACATAGTAGGTCCCCGCTTCGGTGGCCGGAATGATTGCTGCGGGTGTCTCCGACAGCGTGCCGCCGCTGCTGGCGTCAAAGGTTCGCACCGTCGGCGCATCGTTGTGCCGCAAGAAGATTTCGTGGGTCGAATCGTCGTCGGCAAAAACGGTCACGCGCAACGTGCGGTCAAAGGGAACCTCGACCGCGTAGAGTCGTTGCTGTCCCGTTGCCAGGGTCGTCGGCAGGGGGACGTCCAGCGTCAAGAACGGCGCGGTCAATTGCATCGTCGATGGCGATGCGGTGATGTTGTTTCCGTCCGCGACGTCCTCGTAGACCTGATTAAAGATATCGGTGCGGACGATGGCCCGGTACGCGCCGGGGGTCAACGAAGGCGTGATCGTTTGAAACGTTTGGGTATAACTTTCTCCGGGCGCGAGCGTGCCGCGGAATTCCAATCGTCCCGCCGGAGCATCCCGCAAGTCCCATGTCGCGTCGCTGGAAAAGAACAGACTGTCGGACCAGCGTCCGCTGGCGGTTTCGTTGCTGGTGTTGGTGACGGTCCACGAGATCGTTGCCGGCGAACCGGCTTCGACATTCGCCGGAACGGTGATGTCGGTGACCTGCAAATCGGTCGGCGGCGGCAGTTCAATGATCGTGGGGACCGCCGTCGTACGCGAGTTATTGCGCTCGTTGGGCCCCTCGAAGACGTTTCCACTGACGTTGTTTCGATCCGGGTCGGTGATCACGAAGACGTAATATGGCCCCAACAAATCCGCCGGCAGCGAGACCGTTCGCGAGGTCGTGTACGAGGCCCCCGCGTCTAACCCGACCTTTCGTTCCAGGGATCCGAGGTAGACGTCCGTGCTGAGATCCAAGAACTCATCGCGTGACAGGTAAATCAGATCGAACCAGTGCTGTTGACCGGCGACGGTGTCACCGCCGAGATTGCTGACGGTGAATTCGACATTGATCTCTTGCCCCCGGTCGGCACGAAGCGGCGCGGTGACCGCGGTGACCTGCAAGTCCGGCAGCGGCGCCAACGTGATCGGCAGATCGCGGATGGCGATGTTGTTGCCCTCCAATTGGTATTCCTTGACATTGGCCCGCGCCGATTCACGCGATGCTTCGGACGCCAGATCCCAGGGGGCGAGTGTGCCGGGTGTTTCGAACTCGAGCCCGATCAATTTGAACCCGATATTGCTCGGTCGCCGCGCGCGATCTTGCCTAGCGGCCGAGTCGGTGAACAACAGCAAACTGAAATCACCTTCGATCCCATCGGGAAGACGTGCCTGGATCGTACCGGTGTACGTTTCACCGGGCTTCAACGCTCCGGTGCGAAAACGCGAACCGATTTCGTGATCAAAATTATCCAGCGAGGCGTCGTGCGAAATGAACAGCCGATCGAACCACGACCCGACGCGTGTTTCTCGATTGCCAACGTTTTCGACCGTGTACGAAATCTGTATGGTCTCGCCGGACGTCGCCCCCGCGGGGACCTGAAAATCCGTGATCGTCAGATCGGCTTCTTTGTAGATGATGGGAAAATCGGCGCGAGCCAGGTTGTCGCTGGGGTCTTCAAACGCCCAACGATCAAAGTGGCCGAGCCACGTGGCGTTGTCGCCTTCATTAGCGGGATACCAATCTGTTTCCAGCAGCCGCGCCTGGTAGGGAAAGTACAACGGCGAGCGGTCATTGTGGGCGTCCAAATGCACCCACAGCGAATAATCGTCTCCGGTGCCTTCGGGCAACGTGGTGGTGAACGCGATCGTGTAGCGGTCGCCCGGGTTGATGATCGATGTGGGAGCGTAAATCGACGTGCCCAGGAAAGACGCCCGCCGGCGAACAAACTCGTCATCGGCCGACAGCCAAATGAAATCCTTCCAGTAACGCGTGCCGCCCCAGACCGGATGGGTGCCGATGTTTTCGACCGTGTAGGTGAACGTGACCTCTTCGCCGGAGAACACGTTGTCGGGAATGTCGAACTCCACGACCTTCAGGTTCGCCGGGTAGCTGCGGATGTCGGAATCGACTGCGGTCGCGTTGTTGGTTTCATCGACTTCGTCAACCGGATGGTACTTTTCCGGCGGTGGGATCTGTGGGAAGAACCCGGACAGGTCGATCGAGGGTTCCGGCGGCACGTCATCATCGGTGATCACCACGATGTACTGGCCGGTCGCCGAGGGCGACAGCGCGATGTCCATCGAATCGGTGTAAGACGCTCCTTTCGCCAACGGCAGGTCGCGTTTCTTTTCGCCGAGTAACAGCGTCGTCGCGTGGACGCTCTTGGGATCGGGCAGATCGCTCAAGTAAATGCGATCGATCCATCCGCCGGGTTCCGCGTCGGCCAGTCCCAAGTTGTCGACGGTCCACGTCACGGTGATCGTGTCCCCGCCGGAACCCGTCGGCGGAGCGATCACTTCCGAGACGACCAGATCGGGTTGCGATCCCAACACGTCGATCGCGCGTGCTTTGTAGTTGTTGTTGTCAAAGTTGTTCGGGTCATCGGGGTTGGTGTTCGACGCCAACGTGTCTTCGGGGATCACATCGAACGGGTCCACCCAAGGCGTGATGTACCAGGTTCCCGACTCCAGCTCTCTCGGAATGCGGACGGTGGTTTCCGTTTCATATCCGGCAAACCGGTCC
>NZ_JBFHKV010000224.1:0-9385 GCF_041595215.1 Stieleria sp.
AGATTGCCGGTTTGAGACGCCGGTAGGACCGATACGATCCGCGATCGACATTCACAACTACCACGCTCTCATCTGTACGGTCGCGCTCTCATCCGTGGGTTCGCGCTGCCATCCGTGGGTTCGCGCTGCCATCCGTGGGCTTATGTCCCACCCTGTATCCCTCGACGATGCATTTCACCGATCGTGTGTTTTCACGAAGCGGAGCAGCAGCGGATGGGCGGGGCCGGCCATTTGGCCGTGGTCGTAGCCGTCGAGTTCATAGAGTTCGGTGTCGGGGTGCCCGACGACTTGCATCATCCGCCACAGGTAGGCGTTTTCTTCGTAGCGACCGAGCATTTCCAGCTCACGGTCTCCGGTGATCAACAGCAGCGGTGGGCAATCGTCGCGGACGTGATACAGCGGTGCCATCTCGTCCACGACCGGTTGTTTGCCGTCGATGCCCCGTTCGGCGCGGACGGTGAAGTGGGTGATGGTATGGCCGCTGTAGGGGATCAGTCCTGCGATGTCATCGGCGTCGATGTCGTGCGCGGCCAACCAGCGTTTGTCCAGGCCGAGCATGCTGGTCAGGTAGCCGCCGGCGGAGTGTCCGCTGATGAAGATCTTTTTGTTTGAGCCGCCATAGTTTTCGATGTTCTTGAATGTCCAAGCGACGGCCGCCGCAGCGTCTTCGATGTACGCGGGCGAAGTGACTTTGGGATGAAGTCGGTAGTTGACGGCAACGACGGCGATGCCCTGTTCCTTGAGTTCCTTCGGCACGGATTTTTTGCCACCTTTTAATCCGCCGCCGTGAAACCAGACGACTGTTGAGAAACCGGTTTTGGATTCGGGAGCGTAGACGTCCAGTCGGCAACGCTCACGCATGTAGTCGGTCAAATTCTCGCCGCTGCGATAGGGGATGTCCTGGTCGGTTTGGTAGCTCGTTTGTTTGACGAGCTGGTCCTGCGAGACCGCCGTTGCGGCGAAGCAGAATGACAGGACACACAGCGAGACGACGCATCGGGCCCCGCGGAGTGAGCAGGCGGAAGAGAAGATCGTCATGGTGTTGAATTCACTCGGAGGCGGGGGTGACATTGTCTCGTCGGCAGGGGGAGGAGCACGAGCCTGTCCATTGAAGCCCGTCGGTATCAGCCAAGCGGCCACGCGACGTCCCGCGCGCAGGCGTCTACGGCTGACCAGATCGCGTTGATCTTGGAGCATCCATTCGATCAACCGACTCGCAAGCATGTTGCGGTAGAGAAGGAGGCCAGTCAAGAGCGCCGGAACCACGTTTCGCAACTAGAGGCCGGCAGTGTTGTTCTGCATCCTTTCTTTCTTGGCGCCCAAGTCCGTTAAGGCGGACAGTTTGATAAGCGGTGGTCGTTCGCACATCAACGTCACTTCGCTGTTGACGACAAAGTTCGCGAATTGAGTCGGTGCGATCCATGAGTTGTGATTGACAGGGATGCTGACCGAAACGGTAATCAACGCGGTTTCGTCGGTAATGTCAGTGGGCGTGACTTGGATGTCGACGAGAGAGAATCCGGCGTCGTCGACGAGTTGCTGTGCTACCTGTTCCGCCTCCGCTGCCGTTGCTCCCGGCACCATCGCCGCGCGAGCCGCTTCGTATGCCGCGGTGTCGGCGGTATGCTGTAGCATCAACACGCGGCTGACTTCGAACATGAACGCGAAGAACAACAGGATCAGCGGAAATACCAACGCAAATTCGATCGTCGTTGCGCCGCGTGGTTTTCGTTTGTGCGAGAACGACTGCGTAGGTCTCATGGTGCTGCCGCGTTAAAACGTGATCAAGGTGGGGAGGCCACGGGCGATGTCTTCGAATACTTGATTGAGCTGAGCACTGTCATTTGCATGGTAGTGTTTGCCGGCGCCGGCATCGGCGACTTCTTGCATGGTCGTTGTATCGGCCTCGTCAGAGAACGTCACGGTGTAGACCATGACATGAGCTTCGGCTGCCATCCGTGCGGCCGACACGGGTTCGGTTCCGGTGGTCGACAATCCGTCGCTCATCACGACCATGACTTTGGCAGCCCACGGTCTGGCCAGGTTTTTTTTCTGAACTGCGGCGCTGCCCTTGGTGATCCCTTCACCAGTATTCGTACCGCCCCCACTAAAGTGGTTGCTATGGTGATCGAGGGCAGCACGAATGCTGTTGTAGTCATGGGTGAGGTCCACGTCGACGGTTGCTTTGGAGGCATACGTCGTCAATGTCACCATTTCGTCATGGTGGGACTGTTCCATCACACTCAAGAACGTGTCGACGGCGGCGACCGTGTCCAGCCAGCGGGAATGAGGCGGAACCGGATCGCCGAATGCCCAGTCGTCATCTGCGGCATCCGGGCCGCTCCCGTCGGCTTGTTCTGAGGCGGAGTAGGCCATTGATCCGGAGCGATCGATCACCAAAGCGATGTCCAGTTCGACCTTGGTGGCAATCGCTGTCTTCATCGGGCGGGGCTGGATCGGCACGCCCATCGATGGGAACAGGAGCGGAACGAGATGGGTTCCGTTCGTTTCAACCTTGACCGCATTGGGATGATTGCCCGGTCCAAAGTTGTAGCGTTCCATTTCGGAGTGGCGAGTCGAGACTCCGAAGACGATCTCGGTTTCACTCAAGGCCAGCGTTTGGTTGGCATACGTGTTCGCGTTGAGCATTTGCTCGGCGGCGATGACAGCTTGCTGCTGGTCTCCGGTCACAGCCAGCGTCCGTCCGGCGGCACGGGTGGCGACGTCCAATGAAATCTGCAGCTCCGTTCGAGTCAGTTCCATGTAGACGATGTTGATCATGAAGGCGGCAACGGCAATCATCACGGGCATCAAGATCGCCAACATGGCCATCGTCGCTCCACGCCGCAGGTGTCTGCGATGGCGGGCCTGAATGCGTTCGCGTGGAGGATTGACTGTTGGAACCATGGACTAATACTCCATCATGATGGATACAGATTCCGAGACCGTCGAACTGCCGTAGATCCAGGATCCGACCAGTGCGTTCTCTGATGCAGGGGCTTCGACCGTCGTGATGAAAATCTCTCCGTAGTTGAGAGTGGACGGATCCGCCGGTGTGCAATGGAGCGTGTAGTTGGAGATGTTGCGGCCCATCAGCAGGACATCGCATTGATCCTGTAAGTCTGCCACCGTCACTTCGGGAACGATCGCGAGCCGGGCACACTCGTATGCGGCCACTTTGAGCGATTGCCGCAGATAAATCATCCGACAGGTTTCGATCGTGCCCATCGCGATCAGCAGGAACACGGGCAGGCAAACCGCAAACTCGATCATCGCCGCCCCCTTGCGGCGGCGTCGGACAGCAGAGCGGATTCGAGACAATCGTTTCACGTCAGGGTTCTGCGGCGAAGTCAAAAGAGGGGGCAGGTTTCAATTCGATGAAAGGCTAGGTCAGGTGTGGGGGGGGACACGCCTGATCGATGATCAGAATGACAAAACTGGCACACGCCGCGATCCCGGTTATGCCGCATCCACGGGTTGGCCCGTTTTTGCGTCTTTCAATCGCTTGGCCGACAGACGGGCCGCATCGTCCGCCTGGGGTGGTATCATCTGCCGTTGCTTAGACGATTCCTCCTGGCCGTGCAGCGTTGGTGAAGATGAAAAAGTATGTCGCCGAAATGATCGGCACGTTCGTGTTGGTGTTTGTCGGAACCGGTTCGGTGGTGGTCGACAACGTGACCGACGGCGGCGTGACGTTGGTCGGCATCGCCCTTGCCTGGGGGCTGGTCGTTTCGGCGATGATCCATTCGATCGGCGATATCTCTGGCGCCCACATCAATCCCGCCGTGACGATTGCGTTCTGGGTGGGGCGACGATTCGAAGGGAAACACGTGATCCCGTACATCATCAGCCAATGCGTCGGCGCGCTGCTGGCCAGCGTGTTGCTGCGGGTTTTATTTCCAGATCAAGCCAGCTTGGGGCCGACGCTGCCGGCAGGAACGTGGTGGCAATCGTTCATTTTCGAAATCATCTTGACGTTGATTTTGCTGTTCGTCGTGCTCAACGTCAGCACCGGTGCGAAAGAAAAAGGGATCACGGCGGGGCTGGCCATCGGCGGCGTGATCTCCTTCGAAGTGCTCTGCGGTGGGCCGATCAGCGGGGCCTCGATGAATCCGGCTCGTTCGATCGCACCGGCGCTGGTCGGAAACCAGTTGGAATCCCTGTGGATCTATCTGACCGCTCCGGTCATCGGCGCCGTCCTGGCCGTGCCGATCTCCGCGTACCTGCGCTCCGGTGATTCAGAGGCGACCGACAACACCGGCTAACTGAATTCGCGTGTGACACCCGGACGCTGGCGCGAAGGGGCTGATGTCTATCGATGATCAGCCGTTCAATGCGGGGTCTGCGTGACAGGTGTGCGGTGCAGAGCCAGTCGCAGAATTAATCCACGTACAAGAACTCGTTCGAGTTCAACATCGCTCGGCAAAGATCTTTCAGCGTAGCACCGCTGGCCAAGAACTCCGTCGCGTTCGTCACTTCCTCGCCATCGGGGTGTCGCGAATAGAGTCGCATGTAGAGCGAATCGATCTGTGATCGCAGGTCCGGTTGGCCGGCGGACACGACACTTGCCAATCGCTGCGACGTCTTCATCACAAACGCGGAATTGAGCAGCACCAGCGACTGGATGGCGGTGGTGGACTGGTTTCGTCGCGCGCACGGTTGATCGGCGGTGGGACGATCGAAGGTCGCAAAGAAGGGGAAACGCAAATTCCGTCTGGCGAAAATGTAGATGCTGCGACGCTCATGGTCAGCCTTCGACGGTGTCTCCTTCCATTGTCCCGACTTCAGCGTCTTGACCATTTCCACCGGCAATGCGGGCCGCACGCCGGGACCGCCCATCTCATGATTCAGCGATTCACTGACGGCCAGCAATCCGTCTCGGATCGCTTCGGCATCCAAGCGGCGGCGAGGGAAACGGCTGAGCAACTGGTTGTCGGGGTCGGCCGCCAGCGCACGATCCCAAGACTCGCGATCGGAGCCCTGTTTCGGCCGCGTGCCGGACACTCGATAGACGCTGGACATCACGATCATGCGATGGATTCGTTTGGTGCTCCAGTCTTCCCGTATCAATTCATCGGACAGGTAGTCGAGCAATTCGGGGTGCGTGGGACTGTCCCCCATCACGCCGAAGTCACTCGGTGTCGCCGTCAATCCGGTGCCAAAGTGCTGTTGCCAAATTCGATTGACGATCACGCGGGCCGTCAGTGGGTTGGATCGATCGGTCATCCAATCAGCCAACTCGGTGCGTGGCGAGGCGTCAGGCGACGGCACCGTCCCCGCATCATTGATGACCCGGGGAAACGCCGGTTCCAGCGGGGCGCCCGGTCGGCGCCAATCGCCGCGGATCATCAGATGGGTTTGCGGGTAATCACGATGGGACGCCAAGACGCTGACCGACTTGTTCTGTTCCAGGCGGATCGCTGAATCGAAGAACGCCCGCAGCCGATAAAAATCCGCTTGGCTGATCGCGTCGTACTTGTGGTCATGGCACTGGGCGCAGCCGAACTGCAATCCCAGCATCACGGCCCCAACAGTCGACGTGATCTCATTAAGCAAGACGTGGCGTCGTTCGTCCATCGAGTTGATGTCGGGCATGTCGGGGCCTGACAAACAAAATGCCGTTGCCAGCGTCGCTTGTTCCCCGCCGGATTCCACCTGGTCGCCGGCAAGTTGCCAGCGGATGAACGTGTCATAGGGCATGTCGCGGTTGATCGCATCGATCACCCAATCGCGATACTTCCAGGCCTGGTCACGGATCTTGTCGTGTTCGTATCCGTCGGTGTCGGCATAGCGTGCCAGGTCTAACCAGAATTGTCCCCAGCGTTTCCCGAACTCAGGTGACGCGAGCAACGAATCGACCAGTCGCGAGTAGGCATCGGGCCGCGGGTCGTTCACAAAGTCTTGGACTTGATCGACCGTGGGCGGCAAACCGGTCAAGTCCCAACACAGCCTGCGGATCAAGCTGGGCCGATCCGCAGGCGGCGCCGGTTGGAGGGAGTCCTTTTCCAATCGCGCCAGGATGAACCGGTCGATCCCCGTCCGCGGCCAATCGGTTTGCACCACCACGGGCACGGCGGGACGCACGATCGGATCATAAGCCCAGTGGTCGCGGTCGAAGTCCGAGATTTCGTCTTCTTCGATTTCGGCGACTGCGTCATCAACCGGTTGGTCTTCCGCGTCGGTCGCCCTGGCGGTCGGGGTCCACGGCAGCAGCGGGAAGATAGCAAGCAACGCCATCAGCAGGGTCAATCGCCTCATGAGAGCAGACCCTCGACGATGTCGACTTCACTGGGGCCGGTCAGACGCTCGTCCAGTCCGTTATGGAAGTAGGTCAGGTCGCGGTGATCGAGTCCCATCAAGTGAAGCAACGTGGCGTGGAACTCGTTGACGTGCACTCGATCTTCGGCCGCCCGCAGCCCGACTTCGTCGGTCGCGCCGTAGGCACGTCCGCCGCTGATGCCGGCCCCGGCGATCCATCCACAGTAACCCCACGGATTGTGATCGCGGCCCTTGCCTTGTTCGCTCATCGGCATGCGTCCGAACTCGCCGCACCAGACGACCAGGGTGTCATCGAGCAATCCCGATCGCTTCAGGTCTTTGAGCAGCGCGGTGACCGGTTTGTCGGTTTTGGCGCAGTACTCGCTATGGTTCTTGTCGACATCTTGATGCGCATCCCAGCCGTTGGTGTCGCCCGAATAGACTTGGACCATCCGGACACCGCGCTGGATCATGCGCCGGGCCAGCAAGCAGCGCTCGCCAAAGTCACGTGTTGTCTTGTCGTCGATCCCGTACATCGAAAGCGTTGCGGCCGACTCCTGTGAAAAATCAACGGCTTCGGGTGCGGCCGATTGCATCCGAAACGCCAGTTCGTACGCATCGATTCTGGCGGCCAGGTCGTCGTCCTGTTCACGTCCGACCAAATGGTTTTGATTAAGTTGTTGAATGAAGTCCAGTGTTGAACGTTGACGGAGATCCGAAACACCGCTCGGCGGCGCCAGGTTGAGGATCGGCGTTTTACCCGGACGCATCGTTGTTCCTTGATAGGTCGCCGGCAGATAGCCGTTGCCCCAGGCCGACGGTCCACCCTTGAGTCCGCCGCCTGGGTCGGGCAACACCACAAAGGCCGGCATGTCCTCGTTCTCGCTGCCCAGTCCGTAGGCCAGCCAGCTGCCGAAACTCGGATGCCCCATCAAGATGCTGCCGGTGTTCATTTGGTACACCGACTGTGGATGATTGACGCTGTCTCCATGCAGTGACCGGATCACACACAAATCGTCGGCGACGGTGGACAGATGCGGCAGGAAGTCAGAGATCGGCAACCCCGATTGGCCACGCGGCCGGAACGGACGGACCGGGCCGAGCAGTGGATTGTTGGCGACTTTGCGACGCGTCATCACGGAACCAAAACTGTCCGGAAGCGGCTGTCCGGCGTACTTGATTAGATCCGGCTTGGGGTCAAACAGGTCGACTTGGCTGGGGCCTCCATGCATGAACAGCCAGATGATTCGCTTGGCCCGCGGTCGGAAGTGGGGCTGGCGAATCGAGCCGTCGGGGTTTCCCGCAAAGCCGTCAGCGGATAGCAGTGAAGCCAGCGCGATCATCCCGGCTCCGCCACCGGCAGAACGCAGAAAGTCACGGCGAAGTGATCGATGGGGCGGATGTTGGTTCATGTGGCGTATCTTAGCCGATGTTTTGGGCGACTGCTAATTCGAAGTCCGCAACAACGCGCGTCAACACTGTTGGTGCTCAGGCGTTAGCCCAATACCGGCAAGTTAAGACAAGCGGAGGAGCCCGGACGCTGGCGCGAACCGGCTGATGTCAAACGATGATCAGCCGTTTGGCGCGAGCCTACGGGCCTCAACGGTGCTTGCGTCGTTTGATGTCCGGGCGAGGATCGGCCGGAAAAAACAAACGACACATCCGCGGCCGATTCGGTTAAACTAATCCTTCCCACCTCCAACCGATGCGTCTCCCCGTGCGTCCAAGCTCCCTCCCCCAAGTCATCGCGTTCCTCGTTCTCGCAGCCCCGTCGATGTCGGCTGCGATCGCGTCCGACGATGTCGATTATCTGACCCAGATCAAACCGCTG
Source organism: Stieleria sp. (assembly GCF_041595215.1). Classification (NCBI taxonomy): domain Bacteria; kingdom Pseudomonadati; phylum Planctomycetota; class Planctomycetia; order Pirellulales; family Pirellulaceae; genus Stieleria; species Stieleria sp. The sequence continues at coordinate 8,090 of NZ_JBFHKV010000224.1, forward strand.
CTCAGCGAGAAGTGTTACTCCTGTCACGGCGTGTTGAAACAAGAGTCCGGCCTGCGTCTGGAAACGCGATCCCTGATGATCGACGGCGGTGCCCTTGATCCAGGCGATCCGGATGCCAGCGAACTGTTGGCGCGAATCACCGCCGACGAAGACGAACGCATGCCGCCGGCCGAAGACGGTGCCGCTTTGCAACCCGACCAGATCGAATTACTTCGCCGTTGGATCGAACAAGGGGCCCGAGCGCCGGAGGAAACGCCGCCTCCGGCGCCGACCGAACATTGGGCGTTTCAACCGATCACACGGCCGACGCTGCCCGAGTCGCCCGGTCAGGCCGATCACCCGGTCGATGCATGGTTGACCGTCAAGCGGGTCGCCGGCAGCGTTCGTCCCGTCGGCCCGGCCGATCGATCGATGATCATTCGGCGGCTGTATTTAGACCTGATCGGATTGCCGCCCACGACGGAGCAACTGCGAGACGAGCGTGCTTGGCAACAAATCGTCGACGACCTGTTGGCTCGCGCTGAACATGGTGAACGTTGGGCGCGCCATTGGATGGACGTTTGGCGGTACAGCGATTGGTACGGCTTGGGCCAGCAAATTCGATACAGCCAAAAACACATCTGGCGTTGGCGCGATTGGATCGTCCGTTCGCTCAATGATGACAAGGGCTATGACCGGATGGTCTCGGAGATGTTGGCCGGGGACGAATTGGCGCCCACCGATCCCGATGCGATCGCGGGGACGGGCTACCTGGCAAGAAGCTACTACCTGTTCAACCGGACGACTTGGTTGGACAGCACCATCGAACACACCGGCAAAGCGTTTCTGGGCCTGACGTTGAATTGTGCCAAGTGCCATGATCACAAGTACGATCCGATTTCGCAGCTGGATTACTACCGTTTTCGGGCGCTGTTTGAACCGCACCAGGTCCGCTTGGATCCGATCCCCGGCGTGACGGATTTCGAGAAAGACGGACTGCCGCGGGTGTTTGACGATTCGGTCGACCGACCCACGTTCGTGCACCTCCGCGGCGACCCGATGAATCCGGACAAGGAGAATCCCGTCCGCCCCGGCGTGCCCGCGATCCTGGCCGACTTTGCGGCCCCGGTCGAACCGGTGAAGTTGCCTCCGGCCGCGTTTGCCCCGGGCACCCGATCGTACGTCCAGCAAGCGGCGATCCAGAAAGCCGAATCAGAAGTTGAATCCGCCGAGCGAGAACTGGCGGCGGCCAAGAAGCGTCTGGCCGATCAGCCGGGGGCGGAGCCGGACACGCTTCCGGTTGAGGACCCATCATGG
>NZ_JBFHKV010000225.1:0-9383 GCF_041595215.1 Stieleria sp.
CATCAACGGCGTCCAACCGTTGTCGGCAGCCAGCGTGGGATCGGCGCCCAGTTCCAGCAGCGTCTGCATCAGTGCGACGTCGGCCGTCCCGGCGGCGGCAAAGAACGCGGTCGCGCCCTTCTTGCCGAACTTGCCGCGACCGCCATTGCGTTCTTTGGGTGCATTGACATCGGCGCCGTGCTCGACGAGTGCACGCACAAACTGAAGACTGGTCATCGATCCCGAACCGATCGGCGGCGGGTCGCCGTCGGCGTTGTCGCCCAGCGGTGGCTTGCGAACCCAGGACATCGTGAACAGCGGCGAAAACCCGGTCCGTTGGTCGTTGGGATCGGCCCCGGCCTTGAGTAGTTCGACGGCAAGTTCGAAATGCCCGTTTTCAATGGCCAGTATTAAGGGTGATGTCCGGTTGGCGACGTTTTTCCCCGAGCTGTTGGCCGGCTTCATCGCCAAATTGACGTCCACGCCGGCATCCAAGAACCGTTTCACCACCGGCCAGTGTCCTTGACGCACGGCAAACATCATCGGCGTGTAACCCGACTTCAGCGGCGTTTCAAAATCCGCTCCGGCGTCGAGCAACAGATCGACCACCTCGGCGTGTCCCTCGTGCGCGGCCCACATCAACGCCGTCTGGTCATTGCGTTCGGTCGCATTCACGTCCGCGCCGTGTTTCAGCAAAGCGCGGACGGGATCAACGCGACCGGTTCTGGCCGCCGTCATCAATGCCGTTTCACCACCGTGGAGCGTCGCGTTGGCATCGGCACCATGTTCCAGCAACAGCTTGACAATCTGGCCGTTGCCGTTGCTGCAGGCCAGCGACAACGGCGTCACTCCGTAACGGTTTTTGCAATCCACCGACGCGCCCGCGTTGACGATCGTGTGGCACGTTTCCACGTCGTCCAAGTACACCGCCCAGTGCAACGCCGTCATCCCGTCGACTTGTGTCGCATCGATGTCGATCGCATCGTCACCGGCGTCGGTCGAAACGCGGCTGAGTAACTCAGCGATCCGCTTGCGATCCTGTTTTTCAACGGCGTCGGCCAATTCCGGTTCGGTGGCCGATTTCGATTCGGCGGTCAGCTCCGGCTCCGCGGCCAGTGCGACCACACCGCTGGGTAGAACGCTTAAACAAACGCTGCAAATCGCGATTGCGAAGACGCCCGCGTGTTTCTCGACAAATCGATTCATGACTCGTTCCATTGCGATCACACCGAGAGCGGTTCAAACAATTCGTCGACCGGTCCTTCGCTGTCGGCAAACTTGTCCAGTTTGACGCCGACCTTGTCGAGTAGCGTCAGGTGCAGGTTGGCCAGTGGCGTTGGGCGATCGTATTGGATGTGCCGTCCGCCCTGCATACCGCCGGCAGCGCCACCGGCGACGATGATCGGCAAATCGGTATGGTCGTGAACGTTCGGGTTGCCCATTCCGCTGCCGTACAGCAACAGCGAATGATCCAGCAGTGTGCCGTTTCCGTCCGGCGTCGCTCGCAGCTTTTCCAAAAAGCCCGCGAACAGCGACACGTGGAACTGATTGATCTTTGCCATCTTCGCGATCTTTTCTTCGTCGTTGCCGTGGTGCGACAGCGGGTGATGCGATTCCGGCACTCCCAATTCGGGATAACTACGGTTGCTGGTTTCACGAGCCAGTTGGAACGTGATCACACGGGTGATATCCGCCTGCATTGCCAAGACTTGCAGGTCGAACATCAATCGGGCGTGATCGGCATACGACGCTGGAACGCCCATCGGCCGATCCAAATCCGGCAGCTCGTTGTCTTTGGCGTCCGCTTCGGCCTTCTGGATCCGTCGTTCGACTTCGCGCACCGAATCCAGGTACTGGCCGATGCGGACTCGATCCGACGCGCCGACTTCGCGATTCAGACGGGCGATGTCTTCGGACATCCAATCCAACAAACTCGCCTTTTCGTTCAGTTCCGCGCGCCGCTGTGCGGCCGTCCCACCCGCACCGAACATGCTCTCGAACACGATCCGCGGATGCGCTTCGGAAGGCAACGGGGTCGTCGGTGAAGACCAAGACAAATTGTTCTGGTACACGCAGGCATAGCCGTTGTCGCATTGCCCCACGGTTTGCATCAGGTCCATCGACAATTCCATCGAGGGCAATTGCGTGGACTGGCCGATCTGTTTGGCCGCCAACTGATCGGCGGTGGTTCCCAAATAGTAATCCGTCCCTTCGGTATGCTTCGCCTTGGCCGCACTCAAGAACGCCGAGTTGGATGTCGCGTGCGAACCCGGGTAGGCGTTGGCCAATTCCAGATTACTGATCACCGTGACCTGGTCTCGGACCGGCTCGAGTGAGCTGAGGATCGGCGGCAACTCACCGAGTGTGGATTCGCCGGGCGGTTTCCAGCGTGACAGGTCGCAGCCCATCGGCATGAAGACGTAACCGAGACGTCGAACGGGTGCCGCCGGGGTCGCATCGAGCGCCGTGGCGGCCGGTACCATTGCGTCGAGCAACGGCAGGGCGATGGCACCGCCGACGCCGCGTAACACCGTGCGACGCGAGATTGCTTTCTTTCGAATAAAGTTCACCGGTAGGTCCTCATTTGAAATGCCGGGCTGTTGATGATTTCCCAGATCAACGTGGAAAAACGGTACTGGTCTTGTCCGGCGCGACGCACGATCTCTCGAATCGCCGGGCCATCGGATTCGCCGATCCCTCGCCCCAAGGCGTAGGTGAGCAGCTTTTCGGTCATCGCGGTGGCGAATAATTCGGGCCGCTGCATGATCGCCGCCTCCAACCCCGTCACGCCCTGAAAACTGTCGCCGCTGGGAAGGGCGCCTTCTGAATCGACGGGCACGCCAAATTCGGTGTCCCGCCAACGTCCGACCGCGTCATAGTTTTCCAGCGAAAACCCGATCGGATCGATGATCACGTGACAACTGGCACAGGCCGGATTGGAACGGTGTTTGGCAAGTCGCTCGCGGATCGGAAGCTCCGCACCGATCACTTCTTCTTCCAACGACGGAACATTCGGCGGCGGAGGCGGCGTCGGGGTGGCGAGCAGATTGACCAGCACCCAATTGCCTCGAATCACCGGCGAAGTGCGGGTGGCGTAGGAGGTCACCGTCAAGATGCTACCGTGCCGCAACAACCCGCCACGATGTTCACCGCCGGAAAGATCAACGCGACGAAAGCGGCTGCCGTAGACATGCGGGATGCCATAGTGCTTGGCCAACCGCTCGTTCAGATACGTGTAGTCGGATCGGAGCAAGTCCAAGACGCTGCGGTCTTCCTCGATGATGCTCTGGAAAAACAATTCCGTTTCTCGCCGCATCGCTTGCCGCAGGTTGTCATCAAAATCCGGGTACAACCGCGCGTCGGGTGTTTTGGATTCCAGGTTTCGCAGATGCAACCACTGGTTGGCGAAATTGGTCACCAGGGCTTCGGCGCGGGGATCGTTCAACATCCGTCGGACTTGATCACGCAGCACACTCGGGTCTCGCAAATTCCCGCGTTCGGCTGCGGTCAACAATTCGTCGTCGGGCAGACTGCTCCACAAAAAGAACGACAGCCGTGACGCCAACTCGTCGTCGCTGACAGTATAGGCGTCGCCCACATCCAGTCCTTCGGGATCGCGTTCGATGCGAAACAGAAACCGTGGGCTGACTAGAATCGAAGCGAGCACGCGTTCGATCCCCGCCTCAAACCCGGCTTCCGCAGCACCGTCCCGATAGAATTCCATCAGTCGTTCGACATCCGCGGCATCGACCGTTCGACGGTAGGCGAGTCTGGCCAGTCGCGAAATGATCTGCCTGGCACAGGCCTCGTTCTGTTCCGGCGAGGCAGGGTAACTGGTGAAGACTCGTCGGCGGCTGGGGGTGTCGGGCGGCGATTCAGCGGCGACTGATACATCGTCGTCGTCATAGGGTCCGGTGATCGAAACTTGATAGACCGCGGGCGTCAAACGCGGATGCCGGTGCGAGTTGAAATGTACGTTCAGCGGCTGCCGTTTCGTCTCAATCAACGACGACTTGTTCTTGATAAACGTCACGCCCACATCATGGGGCCCCGCTTCGACCGTCACGCGCGCTTTCAATCGGCTGTCGTCAAAGAAGTATCGATTTCGAGCCTTGGGCGGAACCAATTCAAACTCGGCCACGCGCTCGCGGTCCAACAGGAACTCCATCTGGTACTTTCCGTTGAGCCCTTCGACGTGTTCGTTGCGGTCACGGGCGAGGTTGACTTGCACTTCGTACACACCCGATCGTGGGAAGGTATGGTGCAGCAACATGCCGCCCCGAGTGCCCAGGGGCAGCCCGACCACGTGTTCCTCTTGCGTCACGTCGGCAGGCATTCGATACGTGTGGCCTTCCAACTGATCCGACGGTCGGGCGATCGCCAGTTGGCTGATCTTTCGAGCCGCATTGATGTAGCGGGAAACCAACGTAGGCGGCAGATCCCCGACGGTCACGTTGTCGAATCCATGACTCGATTCATCCGCCGGCAGCAGGGCTTCGGCGTCGATGTCCAGCGCCAACAGATCTCGGATCGCGTTTTGATATTCGAATCGGTTCAGCCGCCGAAAGGTATCGGTTCTGCCAGGCCGGGGATGCTTGGCGGCCACGTGTGCCAAGGCTTCGACCAACCGTTCGCTCGTGTCCTGATAAATCTGTTCGGAGGGACGGTATTCGTTGGGCGGAGGCATGCGGCGGGACGTGAGTTCTCGTAGCACGCGTTCCCAAAGCTGTGCGCTCGCTTCGATGCTCTGTTCGCCGACCACAGAAAGATCCAAGTCCGCCTCCGGTTCATCTTCGCTGTGGCAATCCAAGCAGTACTCAGTCAGAAACGTCTCCAGACCCGAGTAGTCCGATTCGGACAGCACTTTGGCGATTTCGTCCGAAGGCGAACCGGTCGGTTCCGCAGCATTTAAGTGGCACACCGACAGCGATGCGAACCACAGCGACACGGCGAAGACACAAGCGGGGAAACCACAAAACGAGAATCGGTTGAGCGGACATCGATTCATGTTTTCGTTTCGCATTCGTCGCGTTCTACGTGGTCTGCCGACGTGATCGGCGCGAGAAAGGGCCGGCCACACGATCAAAACACGGTCCGCCGGCGAATTTGGTGGGGTATTCAGTTTAACAGATGTCCGTCGGCGGAAGATCCATTCCGGGAGGTTTTCCACCCGAAGATGGCAGATTTGGGGGGAGGTTCAGGCGTCTGGACGGTGAGTAACGCCCGGGGAGTCCAGCGGGACGCGTGAGCGACCGGCGCGTGACGGCTTCGTAACAGCATCTCGCGCCACTGGCTCACGCCACGTGCTGGGGTGGTAAACTGCCGCCGAGTTTTTGCCCCCCGACGAAACGATGAGGTCCCCGAACGAATGTCTTCCCGTCATTTGAGTCTTCTTCGAGCAACGATGATTGCCGGCACACTCGCTCTCGTCTTACCGGGACTTCGTCCGGCAACCAAAGTCTGCGGCCAAGACCCGGCGCCGATCGATTTGGTGCTACGCAATGGCATCTTGCACCTCGGTGATGGCAGCTCCCCGACGACGGGTGACGTCGCGATATCCGGTGACAAAATCGTGGCCGTCGGCGAGATTGATCCTGGCCGTTCGCCGATCCGCGAAATCGACTGCACCGGTCTGATCATCTGCCCCGGTTTCATTGACCTGCACAATCACAGTGACGGCGAGATCCAGGAGAAGGAAACCGCGTCGGGGATGAACTATCTGACGCAAGGTTGCACGACCCTGGTCACCGGCAACTGCGGCAGTGGTCCGGTCGACGTCGGCCAGTACTACGATGAAATCGACGAGCGAGGTGCCGGTCCGAACATCATGCACTTGTTGCCCCAAGGCAGCCTGCGTCGCAAGGTCATCGGGAGCGAACAACGCAGCGCAACCGCCGACGAGCTGCAAGAAATGCGCCGGTTGGCCGAGCAGGCGATGACTGACGGCGCGTGGGGAATGTCGACCGGGCTGATCTATGTCCCCAGCTCGTACGCCGATACCGACGAACTGGTCGCGATTGCCGAAGTGGTCGCCGAGCACGACGGAATCTACGCCAGCCACATCCGCAACGAGGGCACGGGATTGCTCGATTCGGTGACCGAAGCCTTGGAGATCGGCAGCAGGGCGAAACTTCCTGTTCACATCTCGCACTTCAAGTCCTCCGGCAAAGACTCCTGGGGACTGGTCCGCAGGGCCGTCGAACAAATCAACAAACGACGCGACGAAGGCCAAGTCATCACCGCCGATCAGTACCCCTACACCGCATCGAGCACGTCACTCGGCGCGACCTGCATTCCCGCTTGGGCACGCGCCGGAGGACGGGAAGCGATGATCGCGAGGATTGACAAGGCCGACGAACAATCCAAACGGATCATCAACGCGATCAGCAAGAAACTTGAAATCACCGACAACGGGCATCGCATTCAAATCGCCTCTTACGCGTTACAGCCGGACTGGGCAGGACGCCGACTGGATGAAATCGCCGCCGAACGAGGTGTCGACACGCTGGACTTGGTTCTACAAATCGAGCGCAGCGGCGGCGCGTCGGTCGTCAACCACAGCATCAATGAGGGCGACGTGCGGTTCGTGATGCAGCAACCCTGGGTCGCGACGGCTTCGGATGGTTCGGCGAAGTTGCCGTCGGGGTCGGTCCCCCATCCTCGCAATTACGGCACCTTTCCACGACGAATCGGCTACTACGCCCACCGTGAAACCGTCATTCCGCTGGAACAGGCGATCTACAGTGCAACCGGATTGCCGGCGGAGATTTTGGACATCCAGGATCGAGGATTTCTTCGGGTCGGGTACGCCGCAGATATCGCCGTCATCGATCTGGAGGCCTTTATTGATCGGTCCACCTTCGTCAACCCGCATCAGTACAGCGATGGGTTGGTGCACTTGTGGGTCAATGGCATACCGGCGATCGCCGATGGCAGGGCGACAGGCAGCTTGGCCGGCCGCGCGATCCGCAAGGGCACGAACAATCGATAAATCTCAATCACCATCAACCATGAATTCCCCGACTTCCGCTTTCCGATCTGCCGTTCGTCCGTCATCTGGGCAATGCCCCTGGCGTATTTTCGGACCCGTCGTTCTCGCCGTCATGCCTTGTGTCGGTTTGGTCGCCCAGGACAAACGTTCGGATGATTTGGCCCGACGCATCACACCCCTGATCAGCGATTACCAGGGAGATGTGGCAGTCGGAATCAAGAATTTGTCCGGCGAAGGAGAATTCTGGTACCGTCACGATCAGCCGATGGCAACGGCCAGTTTGATCAAGCTGCCGTTGCTGGTCGCGACGTATCAGCAAATTGATTCGGCGACCGTGGATCCCGCCCAATTGATCGAGTTGACGCGCGAGGACCAAGTGCCCGGTTCGGGGATCTTGAGCCAACATTTCAGCCCGGGATTGAAGCTGCCGCTGATCGATGCGATCCGGTTGATGATCCGCTACAGCGACAACACGGCGACCAACTTGGTGATCGATCAGGTGGGGTTGCCGACGACCACTCAATCGATGAAATCGCTTGGACTGGTTCACACGCAACTTCATGCCAAGGTCTATCGCCGCGACACTTCCATCGCTCCAAAGCGTAGCCAACGATACGGGCTGGGAAGCACCTCGGCCGCCGACATGATCAAGTTGCTGGAGGGAATTCATACGCATCAAGTGGCCAGCAAGACGTCTTGCGAGGCCATGATCGGACATCTGTTGAGTTGTGATGACCAAGTCAAATTGGCGGCGGGGTTGCCATCGGGAACCAAGATCGCGCACAAAACCGGCGGCGTCTCCTCGGTCCGTACCGACGCGGGGATCATCTTTGGTCCCGGCGAACACCAAGCGTTTGCGATCTGTGTGTTGACCGAGAACAACAAGGATCGCGGTTGGTCGGCCGAAAGTGCGCCGCATCGCTTGATCGCCGACATCGGCCGCGCCGCCTACCAAGCCTTTTACGGAAACAACGCCTCCGCCGACTCGCCCAAATCCACGCGGCTCCAACTAGGTGCCCACGGTGACCTGGTCGAGTCGCTGCAACGCACCCTGAACGCACGGATGACCCCGTCGCCCGGACTGTCGGTCGATGGCGATTTTGGACCGATGACCGAAGCGGCCGTGATGCGTTTTCAGGAATCGAAACAACTGCCATCGACCGGCGTTGTCGACGAAGAAACCTTTGCGGCACTCGGGACATTGATCGATCAAGACGAAGCGGTCCCTGCCCCCGCGACGTTCAATTCTCAGTGGCCCGAAAAGGAACCCGCCGATCCGCTCCAAGGCGTTCCGTTTGTCACCGCCAAAGCGTGGGCGATCGTCGACGCGGATAGCGGCGCGCTGATCGCCGGTCAACATGAAAACGACCCGCGACCGATGGCCAGTACCACCAAGCTGATGACCGCCATGGTGATCAGTGAACTGGCCGAACATGATCCGGGCGTCTGGAGCCAAACGGTCACGTTCTCCAAACGCGCTGACGACACGGTCGGATCCAGTACGCGGCTCCATGTCGGCGAGTCGCTGACCGTCGAGCAATTGATGTATGGGCTGTTGTTGCCCTCGGGCAACGATGCCAGTGTTGCCTTTGCCGAACACTTCGGGGCTCAGCATGAACTGCTCGCCACAGCGTTTCCCGAGAGAACGTGGACGGCAACCGCGGCCTACGATCGCTTTATCGAAGCGATGAACCTGTTGGCGGAGCGTCATGAGTTGCAACACACGACGTTCGTCAATCCGCATGGCTTGACCGAACCGGGACACCAGGCAAGTGCGCGTGATCTGGCCAAACTGGCGGTTGCGGCGAGTTCACGTCAGAAAATCATGCGTGTCGTCGCGACGCCGCAATACGGCTGCACCGTCACCGGCCCCGGCGGCTATCAACGTCACGTTGCGTGGTACAACACCAACCGACTCCTAAAAATCAACGGCTACGAAGGCGTGAAGACAGGTACCACCGGTGCTGCGGGCGCGTGCTTGATTGCCAAGGGAACACGCGAGGGACAGTCGCGGATCGTCGTGGTACTCGGCTCCGCTTCATCGGATGCCCGCTACAGCGATACCCGCAACCTGTTTCGCTGGGGCTGGAATCGCTATCTTGCGGGCCAGGCGGACACGGACCGCCCGTAGCAGACATCAGCAAGTCGCTCGAAAACCGGCGCACCGCGCACCACAGGATCGCGGAATCGCGGAATCGCGTGTTGCGACCCGACCGCTGCTGTCGACCGATTCCCTAGAAACCTGAATCAATCCCTTGAACGATCACCCCTACGGCTGGTTCAGCTTACTGCCCCCGCTGGTCGCCATCGTGTTGGCGATGGTGACCAAGCGGGCCGCGTTGTCGCTGTTGATGGGCATTTTCTGCGGCGCGTTGATCACCAACGGCGGTGACCCGATCGGGGCGTTGGTCGA
>NZ_JBFHKV010000226.1:0-9358 GCF_041595215.1 Stieleria sp.
CAAGGGCATGGAACCGTAAACGGTCGACGACTCGGCATCGAGTTGACCGCTGAGAAACGATCGAGCGACATCTGACTCGGGCTGCAAACGGAGCGATTCGGTGGTTCCGTCGCGATACTTCAGCTCGACCGTGCCGGTTGCCAGGGGACGGTTGCTGCTCAATCGCCACGCCACTTCGGTTCCGGCCAAGCCCTTGATGCCGTATTCGGGAATCGGACCTTCGTAGGTCGCATCACGCGTGTAGGCGGGCGGTGTGATCCGTACCGTCGGCGGCAGCAACTGGGGCGTCATCGTCACGGACAGTTCGTGATACCGAGATCGGGAACGGCCGGTTCTCGCGTACACCGTCAGCGGCTCAGTCACATTGCTCAGCATGGCTTGCCATTGAGACTCGGAACCGTCGTCGCTCGCGTCGGCGGCCGGTAACATGGGCAACACGTTTTCATCGCCGGGGCGAGTGCGGGTGACCAATTGCATGCGATCCACTCGGGCGCCCGAACTGGTGACGCGAATCAACACGTCATCCCCGTACAGCACCGAATCCTGTTCGAGCTGCAGTTCAATCAGCACTCCGGTGTAGGGCGGCACGTCGGAAGTGGGGGAAAGCAGACGTTGCACTTGGTTCTTCGCAATCCCGGGAACGATCATCGCCACCAAGAAGACGGCTCCCAAGATGGACGACAAGACGATCGAAGGACGCCGGAGCGTTTCAGAACGAAACACATCGCCCGCCGAAATCGAGCCCGCCAATTGTCGAGACCGATCGATGGCCAGGGAGGCCAGTCCCAGCGTCAACACGCTTTGCCGAGGCTGTGGCCGCGATTCCAATTGCAAGCCCGCGCGGATCTCCCCGCCGGTGCCCTTCGCCTGGTCAATTTGCTCGGCAATCGTTTCGTCGTTATGACAGACCAAACGAGTCACCACCAGCGCCGCAGCGATCGTCAGTGCTGCCGGCGGTGCGATCCGAGAAACCCACCAACGCACTTCATCCGGTAACGCCCAAACCAGATCGATCCACATCGCCGTCAACCAAATCACAACAACCGCCGCCAGCGACCACAGCAGCATCCGCGTCGACGCGAGCAGCAGCCAACGCCGGCGAAACGGACGCAGTACCGACGAGAAACTCGTTCGACCTGTCGAAGGGTTGGGCGTATCTATCGAGGACATGTTGTTCGCTTGTTGGTTGAAGTCCCTGTTTCAGTCAAAAGCCCGTTGTCGGTCAAAAAGCCGTTGTCGGTCAAAAACCCTGCCTCATTAAATCAGTCCGGATCGTCTGCGAACGATCCAAGTCGCAACCCACGCCCCGAGAATGCTGATCAAGGCAAGCGGATGATCCCACAACGTCGTCCGGCGCACTCGATCGGATTGACTGGATCGAAGCCGTTGCTCGTACCGCTCCACCACGCTCTCGATCTTATCAGGATCGATGACCTCGCCGCCGCTCTGCCGGGCAATTCCACGCATCAAATCTGGGCGTGCATCGACCTCCAGTCGCTCAAACCAGGGGTCGCGGACTTCGATCGACGTTTCTGCGACCACCCGTTCGCTCTCGCCGACGACCACGCGTGCGGAGTGAATTCCGACGGGTAGATTCCCGAAATCGACTCGAAAAAAGTCCTCTTGAAGCCCCGATGCCGCCGGATGAAAACGCTGCGGCAATTCACTGTCGGCCGATTCGAGTAGCACACTCAGTCCCAAATCGTTTTCTCCCGCTACGAATTGACTCGGTTCACGAACCAGCAGCGAAGCGGTCACCCGGTTGCCGGCGAGGAACGTTGCACGGTCCGGGCGAATTGCCACCGGTTGTCCGGGAAGAAAGTCCTGGGAAGAAATCACCCAGGCGATCAAGGACTGCCACAGCGACCAGTAAACGTCGTCTTTGTCGGCGTGATCGGGCGGCAAGAACGCCCAACGCCACATGCCCGCACCTTCCACCACGATGGTCTGGCCGCTGCCGTAGTGTTGGTAGGTGACCACGGGGACCGTGTTGCCGCTGCCGTCGGCGACGCTTTGAATCAACACCTGGGGCAGACCCCGGCGCAACCGGGGAATCGCCGACGATGACAACGACGGCAGACTCGCCAACGCGTCACGGCCTTTGGCGAGCAGCGGATCAAACAGGGCGGTATCGAGTCCGTGCTGCGTGACACGTGTGCGAAACCGCGTTTCGGATTGTCCCTCCCAACGAACCGGAAGAATTTCTGCGAGCCGCGTGGCGATTTCATTGCTCGGCGCACCGCGGGCACAAACCAGACATCCTCCCGACTTGGCGATCCATTGCCTCAAGTTCTCGATGCCTTGCGGAGTCAAGAAACGGTCGGCGTCGCGGCCCAGCAAAACGATTCGATAGTCGTCGAGTAACTCCATCTTCTCCAGCGGTGACGCCAACTCGGTTTGAATCTGCCAATTCGGAGTGGTCGTTTCATCATCAGACGCGTCGTCGAGCGCAACTGAATCAGAGGCCTCGAACGTCGGTGTGATCCGGCGCTGCAAGAATCGTTCGTTGCCCAGCCGGACGATCGAAGTCAACTGCACCATCGGGTCGCCGCTCAGATTGCGAGACAGGAATTTGCTATCCCAATACGGTTTCCCTTCGAGCAACAAAACGCTGATCGGAGAATCCAATCGCTGAACGAAGATCGTCGTTTCGTTGTCTGACGTCGTCGCCTCGCCGGGGACGCCCGAGGCGACGATGCGGAATCGCTGCAATGATTCTCGCGGCCCTCCCGGGATCGTAAAACGGATCGATTGATTCGGATCGTCGCCGAGCTGGATCGTCTGTTGATCGATGACATCCGAATCGGCGAGCAGCCGAACACGCGTCGATTGGCCCGCCAATCCGGCATGTCCCAGCCGAGCCCGCAAGATCAAATCCTGGTTGGGAAACGCAATCATGCGGGGTGACCGCGACGCCACGGAAAGGTTCTTCAGTCCCACTTCGCTGCCCAGCGTGACGGTATAAACGGGCGTGGCAAGCGAGTTGGCTTCGGCGGCGCGCGACAACACACTTTGGGTCGTGCCGGCGTTGTGGGCTCCATCGCTTAGCAACACGATCGCATGGCCGAGCGGCGAACCGTTGCGCACGACCGAACCCAATGCGGATGCCAGATCGGTGCGATGGCCGTGCGAAACCGTGTCGTCTGCGTTCGACTCGCCACCGGCCGCGGGCAACGTGCGGACTTCGTCGGAGTAAAAGACCTGCTTGATCACCTCGATCTCGTCGCGTTGGGGATCGACCCGGCGGGCGAGTTCCAATCCGCGCGCCCAGCGAGATTGCCCGCGGTCGCCGTCGGCGTCTTCCACGGTCATACTGGCCGTGCCGTCCAACAGCACGGTCAAACGGGGTTTTCCCGAAGGCCGCGGAATGGGTTGAATGTGAACCGGGTTGAGCGTCACGGCGAGCGGGCCGACCAAACCCAACAGCATCATCAGCGTGATGATCCAACGCCGCAGACGTCCCACCGACCAATCGCGTCGCAACAGGTACAGGACGATCACGGCGGCCGACAACGCGGCGAGCGCCCACCACAGTCCCATCGGAATTCGAGGTTCAATCGTCCACACGAAGCGATTCCTCAATCAGATCATTCATCAAACTCGAAACCCTCGGAGCATCGCGATTTCACTGATCAAACCCAGCAGACAGACCACGATCAGCCACGTCCACCAATGATCGTCTTCGTCGTCCTCGGATGACGGCGTGCTGTAGCCGACTCGGCGTCCTTCACCGACGCGATCCTTGAGCACCGTTTCGTCGAGTGCCTGCAGGTCGGACTCCAAACCGGGCGCCGCCGTCGCGACTGCCATCACGGTCTGGTTTTGTTGTCGGACTTCATAGACGCCCGGTCCGACCGGGTCTTCCCAGGCCCAAACAAAGCCGCCCTGGCGCGCCTGACCATTGGCCGCCCCCGTGGTCTGCAACCGTCCGTACTCGTCCGCCACCGGCGTGGCGTCGGTTGCCGGGCGAACCGTCAACGCCTCGACGCTCTGAACTTCGGCCGGTAGCAGTCGCACCAACGGGTCGCCGCAAGCGACAGCACCGGTGTCCAAACCGCCGCGCAGCAACCCTTGAACCAGCTCACCAAGGATCGGCACAAAGGTCGCTTGCACCGGCCAATTCGATTCACCCAAGTCCGCGTTCAAAACGCCGACTTTGCCCGCGTCTGCGCTGGTCACATAGAGCAGCGCGGAGGAATCGCTCAGTTCGGCGAGCACCTGATCCCGCAACCCTTCGTCCATCGCTTGAGTCGGTAATCCACCGCCGAGGCGAACCGGGCGCAGCGCCGCTTCGACCGTGCTGCCCAAGACCCGAAACGGCTCCTGACGTCCGGAGACGCGACTGATAAAGAGGTCTTTTCGCGATCGCGACGCCGAGCCGGACAACAGTTGCACCGGTGGCTGAAACCCGGAACCGAAGGCCTCGCTCAATCGTTGCAAATTCATCGCATCGGCCAGTTCACTGGTCACGTACAACAGCCCCCGCCCCCGACGGATGTTTGCCGCAAGAAACGAAACCGCTTCGTCGTCGATCGCGCCCGGATGATCGATCACGAACAGGTCGGCCGCAGGCCATTTGCTCGGACGCATCCGCATCGGATGGATTCGTCGAAGCGGAGATGCTCCATCGGATCGAGCGAGCGTGATGCTCAACGCTTGCTCCAAAAACCAACTGCTCGACGGTGCCGCCGACTCCGATTGCCGCGACAGCAGCACCACATTGGGTGTGTCGCGGACTTCGACCGTCAGCGGACGTGAGTCGTCTTCGCTGAGAGCGTCCAGGTTCGCCGTCAGTGTCACGAAGCCGTGTTTCCAGCCCGCTTGGTCGAAGGTCAACGAATGGGTTAGCGTTCGTGAACCGCGTGCAGGCACCTCAGCGTCCAACTGTTGCTGCAAGCGATCAACAGCAAGTTGGCAAGAGACGTTTTTGTCGTTGTCGCTGAAATTCGCCACGTCGATTTCGATTTGCGCCGGTTGTCCGATGATCGGTTGCTCGGCGAATCGGACTTGGGTGATGGCGACGTTGTCGGTGACCGAGGAAGCGACGGCGTGAAACTGCACCTCGGTGCCTTCGGGAAGACTGTCCAGGCGAGCCGTGCCCCAAGAGCCGCGTTGAAAATCGCTGATGATCACCAACTCGCGTTTTTCGTGATTCGCTTCAGACAACATGCCCGCGGCCCGCTCGAGCGCCGCGTGAACGTTGGCCTGTTCCGAACGCACCGTCACTTCCTCCACCGCGCTTCGCAGCGACGGCAGGTTGGGAGAAATCTGATCGAAAACCGTCCGAGGCTTTGCTCCCATGAAGATCACGCCCGCTTGAACACCTCGCAAGCCGTCGAGGAATTCGATCGCGGCGGCTCGACCTTGCGCGATCCGTTGGGCGCCGCCGCTGCCGGCCGCCATGCTTTGACTGACGTCCAACAAGATCACACGTGCGGTGTCGCCTTCGGCCGTTCGTGCGACCGCCGGGCCGTCGTCGAAATAAGGCCGCGAAAACGTCGCCACCAACAAACAGATCGCAGCGATGCGGAGCAGCAAAATCAACCAATCGCGGAGCCGACTCCGCGCGCGGCGCTGCTGAATCACTTCTTGCAACAGCTGAATCGTCGACAGCGGAAACTCGACCGGCCGTGGTCGCGTCAAAAAGTGGACGGCCAACGGCGCACCGACAACCAGCACACCGATCGCAATCGCCCATGGATTCAAGAATGCCATCGCCGAGACGTCCTCACCTATGCTCCGCGAACCACCAGGAAGGACCGCAACACGTCCAGATAGCTCTCGCTCGTCGAGACGCGATAGTAGTCGCACCCGGTGCCGGAAAGCACTTTCCTCGTCGAATCCGCCAGGGCTTCGAATCGTTGTTGATACGCGCGACGCACTTCGCTCAACTGACAGTTCACCACGCCATCCCCTTCCAACCCCGCGAACCGAAACGCATTGCCGTCGGGCAAGTTTTGCTCGTCGGGGTGAATCAGATGCAGCGTGATCACCTCCCATCCGCGGGCGCGAAAGTTCCGTAGTCGGGCGACGACTTCGTCCATCGAATCGACCAGGAAGTCACTCAGCATCACCAGCACACCACGCCGCGTCGATCGATTCAACAAATCCTCGAGTCCTTGGGCCAATCCGGTCGCACCGGCGGGCGTGAGCTGTTCGATCGTGTGGTGCATCAACTGACGCGTTTGCAGCGAGGAACTGGGCGCCAGGTAGTCATCGAGCCCTTGACCGATGACTGCCAGGCCAGCCGCGTCGCGACCGAACACGATCAGGTGCGACAGTGCCGTGGCGAAGTGTTGCATCCATTCGAATTTGCTGCCGCGCAAGTCTTGACGGCTGCCGCGCGTGATGCCGCCTTGAGCCATCGACCCGCTGCCGTCGAGAACCAGCGTGCAATTCAGATCGGTGTCGTCTTGAAAGATCTTCAGGTACGCGCGTCCCATGCGCCCCATCGCTTTCCAGTCGATGCGACGGACATCGTCACCGGGCGAGTATTCGCGGTAGTCGACGAACTCGCCCGCCCCGCCTCGACGGCGCGAAATGTGACGCCCGCTAAAACTACCGTCGACCGCGCGACGCGGCGAAAAACGCATCTGTTCGAATCCGGCCAGCGCGGACGCGTCGAAGAATCGACTGACGTAGGGCTGGGTGTGGGAGGACGACAAGTTGGACAAGCGATGATCCAGGGCTAAGCGGAAAACGTGCTAGGTCGTCAAGATGGAATCAACGAGCGATTCGATGCCAAAATTGTCACCGATCGCGCGGTGGTTCAAGATGATTCGGTGTCGCAAGATCGGCAGTGCGACGGCGTGAATGTCCGCGGGAATCGGTGCCGTTCGTCCTTCCAACAACGCCCGAGCTTTCGCTGCGAGCACCAGATTTTGACTGCCCCGCGGACCGGCACCGAATGCCACATAGTTTGCCACCGTCTCGGGCGCCGACTCCGAATCGGGACGCGAACGAATGGCGATCTCGACCGCTTGATCAACGACGACGTCGGGCACGGGCACGGCACGAATGGTTCGGCGGAGCTCCAAAAAGGCGTCGCGGGGCAAGCGGCTTTCCGGGATCTCGACCGGGTCCGCCGTCGTCTTCAAGACAATCTCTTTCTCCTGTGCCTTCGACGGGTAACCGATATGAATCTCCATCATGAACCGATCCAACTGGGCCTCCGGCAGCGGATACGTGCCTTCCTGTTCGATCGGGTTCTGAGTCGCGATCACCAGAAACGGTTCTTCCAGCGGATGTGTTTCACCGCCCACCGTGACGTGGCGTTCGGCCATCGCTTCCAGCAGTGCCGACTGCGTCTTCGGCGCCGCCCGGTTGATCTCGTCTGCCAGGACCAGATTGGCAAAAACCGGTCCCCGTCTGAATTGCATGTCGGTGACGCCGGTCGATGCATCACGTCCGAGCAGTTCGTAACCGGTGATGTCGCTGGGCATCAAGTCGGGCGTGAATTGAATCCGCGAGTACCGCCAATGAAACGCGGTCGCCAAGGTCTTGACCATCAGCGTTTTGGCCAGCCCCGGAGCGCCGACCAGCAGCGCGTGTGAACCGGTCAACGCACAGATCAACAGCTGATCGAGGACGGCGTCCTGGCCCACGATCGTTTGCTTCAACTGCTGTCGAACCTTTTGGACTTGTTCCAGAAATGATTCCGCCGCGTGACTTGCATCTGCAGTCTCGAGTTGACTATTCAATCCCGCCCTCGCTTGAATCTACGATCGTGTTGACAAGAACCATCAATTGACAAGCCGGCGCGAGAAGTGTGACGCTTTCTGCGTACCGAGCCCTTCCTGGAAAGTCTAAGATTAAAGAAATTCAGGGCGCCCGTCCACAAAATTAAAAAAACAAATGGTACCGTTGGCTTCAGAGGTAGGCTGGAATCTATGTCTGCCGTTCTTCAAGGTCTCTCGTTCCACAGGCCGATCCAAGACGAAGGGTAAGAAGATTTGGGAGTGAGGAAAATCGACGACGACGACGAATCGCAGCGGGGATTCTTTTTCTTACCTCCGATATCTTCTTACCGATTTCCAGCGGCCGATTCTGGAAGGAGTGGCAAAACAATGAGGGCGGAACGATTCCAGGCCGTAGCATGTCGCCGCTTCAAGCAGCTTCTTGATCTCGACTTCATCTGGCTGCTGAGTCGACTGTGCTTGGTCAGAAAACGGCTGCCCAACGTCAATGACGCCAGCCTGTTCCTGTTCATCAACCGACGCAAAGAGAAACTCAAGACGCTCGACTAGGATCGGGACGCAATGGCGATCGGGTACGAGAGCCTCGAGCATACAAGAGCCTCGAGCATACAAGAGCCTTGAGCATTGCCAGTCTTCCTTCGCTTGCCCGATTCCTTCTGGCTTTAACATGGCAAGGACACAGCACGCCTCGCCGCGCACTGCTGCAGAGTTGCCGTTTGGCTTCATTAGCAATCGTCCTGCGAGAGGTGAGATAGGATTTGCCGAAGGGATCGGGCCACCACCGCGGAATCCCCCGACAAGCGTCCCCGCTTCAGTCTCACTCTGAGCGCGACTGCTGTCATTTTGACGGCAGGGGCGACCTCTGAATTGCGGATGGATAGCAGGCGATTTACCCGGGAAATAGGCCATTGAATGTCCGTTGTCATTAATTGGCATGTCGTTAGCAGTAGGTGGCACTGGTGATGGACAGCAATTCAACAACTGAACCATTCAGGGGAGCACACGATGACGAAAACGATCGCACTAACTGTTGGCGCGGCAATTGTCGCGTTTTCTCTCGCCGACGCACCAGTCGCCGAAGCGCAATATGCCACCGTCGTCGAAATCACCACTCCGGAGCAAAGAATCCCTCCGCCACCTGAAGTTCGCGGCTATGAGCACCGAGCCAACAACAAGTACTTTGGGTTACGGTCATCGTATTCGAGCATCCGTCAGTACTACTCCAACCCGGTGAAGACGATTCCGCCGCGGACTACGCGCGTCATCCGGTATTACGGTGGTGGCTATCCTTACTACCGCGGTTATCCTGCCTATCCCTATCAAGTTTACCCACGATATCCGTATGGGTATGGCTACCGGTGGCCTTAACGATGATCCGAAAGCTTGTCACGAAGCTTGGAATCCCAGCCGAGGTGCTGCTTCAAGAGCGGGAACCGACGCGACGTTGAGAGGGGAGAGTCGAAAGCGGTAACGGCTGATTCAATTCCCATATGAATCCTGCGCGAAAAGGAGCAACGACCAACGTTACAGAACCAGCGAGCGACGTTGGCTCTGGTGGCGCCCGGCCTGTTGCTCTCACGTGGTTCCCACTAGCCGAAGTGCGACGCATGCACCTCGATACTCCATGCCCAAATCACGATCCCAGCCAGACCGAGAGTCAC
>NZ_JBFHKV010000227.1:0-9348 GCF_041595215.1 Stieleria sp.
CGCCTGGCTGAAAACGATTCTGGTGAACAACCTGGGACACATCATCCAGCGACACGTACTGGCAGAAAAACGCGACGTTCGACGCGAAGTCTCGATCGATGACATCGGTGCGACGCTGGAACGATCGACCGCGCGGCTGGTAGCAATCATCGCCGACCGAGGCCAATCACCGAGTGCCGACGCGCAAAAACACGAAGCCAGTCTGTTGCTGGCCGATGCGTTGGCCGAACTGCCCGACGACTACCGCGAGGTGATTCTGCTGCGGCACATCGAAGGGCTCGCGTTCCCCGACGTCGCGGCGCGGATGGAACGCACGGCGGGTGCAGTGCGGATGCTGTGGATGCGGGCGATCGCACAATTGCGGGTCCGGCTTGAATCGCGAGGCGTACTATGAACGACGTCGTCACTAACGACCGGCCGTCACCATCCTCTGCCGTGCCACGTGAAGACGTCGCCACGCTTGCGGCCAACCCGTTGGACGCGCTCACGCCGCAACAACAGGAACAGCTTTCCAAAATCCTGGAAACCTACCTCGACGATCTGGAACAGGGGCGTCCGGCCGATCCGGAATCGTTGATTCAACGCCACGCGGAATTGGCCGAACCGCTGCGATGGTATTTGCGCGGTTTGGACTTCGTGCACCAAGCCACCGCCGAACTGGGACCGAAAGAGCATCCGGATGACGTGGGAACGGTCAGCCACAACGAGCTGGGCGATTTCGAGATCCTTCGTGAAGTCGGACGCGGCGGCATGGGCGTGGTCTATGAAGCCAGACAGAAATCACTCGGTCGCCGGGTCGCGCTCAAGGTCTTGCCGTTCGCTGCCGTCCTGGATCGACGCCAGATCATTCGCTTCAAGAACGAAGCCCAGGCCGCCGCCCAGCTGCACCATCCCCACATCGTTCCCGTTCATTCGGTTGGATGTGATCGCGGCGTCCACTATTACAGCATGCAGTTTATCGACGGCCAGGCGTTGGACCGAGCGATCGACCAACTGAGAAACCTGCGTGACGGCACGGGCGAAAACGCCACCAACGCGTCCGGCAGCACCCTTCCCGACGAAGCGTTCTCCACACAACGCAGCGTTCGCTCCCAAAACCATATCAACTCCGTCGCCGAGCTGATTCGACAAGCGGCCACCGCGATCGAGCACGCTCATGAATTTGGCGTCGTGCACCGCGACATCAAACCCTCCAACCTCCTCATCGACCAGCAAGGAAAACTTTGGGTGACCGACTTTGGACTGGCACGCTGCCAAAACAGTATCACGATCACCATGACGGGAGATCTATTGGGAACGATTCGCTACATGAGTCCTGAAGCCGCCGCGGGTCGCGGCAGCTTGGTCGACCACATCAGCGACGTGTATTCGTTGGGCGTCACGCTCTACGAACTCCTCACCCTGGAACCACCCCACGCCGCGACCGATCGTGTGACGTTGCTCGATCAGATCCAACGCCAACAACCCGAACGGCCCCGACGACTGAACCCCGCTATCCCGATCGACTTGGAAACCATCGTGCTCAAAGCGATCCAAAAACCGCGCGATGATCGCTATCAATCGGCGGCCGCCATGGCGGAAGATCTGGCCCGATTCCTAGCCGGCAAACCGCCGCTGGCCAAACGCCCCTCCGCGATCGATCGTCTTTCCCAATGGGCCACGCGGCACCGCACCCTGGTCGCCTCGATCGTCGGCGTGTTGATCCTGACTTCACTCGCCGCCGGCACCGCCACCATGCTGCTGTCGAAAGAAAAAAGCCGAACCGAAGCGGCATTGAAGACCGCCGAATCCAACTTCGAACAATCCCAGCTGAACCTTCAAACCGCAATCGACGTCGTCGATCGGTTTGGAATGCGGTTGGCAACAAAACTCGCCGGCGTACCCGGTACCGAGACCGTCCGGCAAGCCATCATGCAGGAGACGTTGGCTGACTACCAGTCCTTCGCCGATCAGATGGACGGTGACGCCTCGATGCGTTTTGCGTTGGCCCTTTGCAACACCCAAATGGCATCGATGCATCGTCAATTGGGACGGTTTCCCGAGTCCGTCGACTGTTACCAAACCGCGATCAAACTCTACCAAGACTTACTCGCTGACGACGAACACGATCCGGATCCCAATCATGCCCGGATCGTCCATGACTTAGCCGTCTGCCACAACAACTTGGGCGAACTCGCCTTCCAGCAGGGCGACTTCCCAACGGCCGAATCCGAATACCAACAGGCACAGCAGATCATCGACAAGCTCGGCGGCGAAGCAAAAGAAGAAACGCAGATCAAGCATTTGCGGATCGCTGCCCTTGTGAATGTCGGCAACCTGGAACGCGCCGCCGGCAAAACCGCACAGTCGCGCCGGACCTACGAACAAGCCATCGAAATGCAATCCGCACTGCTGAAAGTCGATCCAGACAACCTGCAATACCAACGTGAACTGGCGGTCTCCTACGCACAGTTGTCGTTCCTGTTTGCCGGCAATGACTTGGACGCGGCAGATCGATACAACCGCTTGGCAATCGGTTTGCACAAGACGATCGTCGAAGATCGCCCCCACGATTTGGCCGCGCTCTCGGAACTGGCGACCTGTTACAACCATCGCGGCGCCATCTTCAACCGCCGCGGACGAACGGCCGAAGCACTCCAGGCCTACCAAGACGCGATCGATGTCCAACAAACACTGGTCCTGCGTGCCCCGACATCGCCCCGATTCAAAGAACAACTGGCCGTCGCCCACAACAACATGGGACAGGTCTTGCTATCGCTGGACAACTCGTTAGCCACAGATACGTCAGCCAACAACTCGTCAGCCGACCCTTTTTCTGGCGAAGCCGCTTCCGCCGATGCGCTCTCCCATTTCGAGAAAGCCGAGTCGCTGCTGACTGAACTGGTGGACACATCTCCATTATCGCCCCACTACCGAGCTCAACTCGGCGGCGTGCTTTCGAATCTGGCGCCACTTTTGGAAAAATCGGATGCCGAAGCAGCCCGGAAACACTATCATGATGCCATCGAGCATCAAACGTGGGCCTCGGAAAAAGCGCCACAAATCAAAGACTTCCGAGTCTGGCTGAGTGCCAGTTATGTCAAGTATGGTCGGTTTCTAAGACGCCAAGGGCAGTATGACTTGGCCGGTGAACTGGCGCTTCAACGAAGAACACTTTGGATCGATGATCCGAATCATTTGTATCGAGTCGCACTGGAGCTTGCCGAATCGGCGAACGGGGACGGCGCTTCCTCGCTGACACTGAATCAACGTTGGATCACTCCGACGCTTGAAACGTGGCAGATGGCCGTCGCATCGGGGCTCACCGACGTCGAGACCAAACGAAAGGATCCGACCTTGCAAAAGGTCATGCGGTTGGCTGATCCGTCCACATCTGTCGAACCACCAGAATGATCAAAGTACCTTCGACTTCCAATCATCACATCCGCCGTCTCCGTCAGCGCCGCCATCATCGCGGCGGCCGACGGCTGACGATGGAACGTTTTGAACAGCGAAACCTGCTCGCCGGTCCCGAGTTCGAGGCGGTGGATTTTTTGGTGAACCTGGAAATCAGCAACCTGTCCAGCACCAATCACCAAACCGTACTGCTGCGACTGGAACCGGTCCGCGACGGAGCCGACAATACACTGCGTTTGAGCGCCCGGCAGATCTCGGACGTGTCGAACGACGAATACTTCGCCGCCAGCGATCTGTCAGACCAACGCGGTGTGTTGCTCAGGTCCGCGATGGTCGATGCCATTTTGACGGACGACCTGTTCGGTGCCGCCATCGATGCGGAATTTTCCTCCGGATCCCATGATCCGATCACCATCGCGGTCGATCGCGGCAATGGTGATGTTGAGTACTTCCACTACCCCGATGACACGGACAATCAATTGTCACCGGCGGAAGTCATCCCCACGCCCGTGATGCCAACCCTCGCGCACGTGCCGCCGATCGATCCGTTTTCAATCGACGACGAAGCGGACCGCCGCGATGTGACCGAGCCCGCCCTGGAAACGGTCTTACCGAAGTCACTTAAAACCGTATCGAATCCCGAACCACATGCCGGCAGCGACGCGACGATCGATCGATTAACCGATCAGCTGCCGGGCGAAGGCGAAGTGATCCGCTTGGCGACGACATCCGCATGGGTTGCATCCCGGTCGGATTGGATGGACGGTCAATTGCAGTCGGATGCGGAATACATCGTGACGAGTATTCAACGCGTTTCATCATCAGCGGTGGATGCCGAAACCGGTACGGATGATGATCAGACGACGGGCCCGTCGGAGACATGGATCGTCGATTCCGACGCACGACCGCACGATGTTTCCGCTGCCGGCGCGTTGGACGCCAGCCAACCGGAACCGCCGCTGTTTGCAGCCGTCACGTCGCTCGAAGTTGCCTTGGTATTCGAGATCGGAGCGTTTCCCGATGTCCAGACGACCGACTTCGCGACGCTGTCGCAGTGGGATCGCCCGACGGATCAAGGTGTTGCTGAAACGACGTTGCCGCACGCCGCGTCGGCCGCCGTCGCACTTCAGCCCTCGAGCACGACAGACATCTCGACGTCCCGCTTCCCCGTTCGCAAGTTGGCCGCAGCGCCCGTGGTCCTGATCCTCGCCGGCGCGGTTTGGACGAAACTCCGCAGCCGGACACCAAACGCCGACATCTCAACCGCCCCGAATCACAAACTGAAGTTAACGACGTTAAAACAGCGCTAACGTCCCCGTCAACTCCACAAGCGGCCTAAGCATCCCACTTGCCGTCCACCAAAAATCCTCTCCCACCAGCGTTGCATTGCATCGCAGAACTATTGGTCGCTCTTACGGCTCGATTCGTCGCTGTCATCCGGAGTCCTCCTCCTTCCCACGAAAGCAGACAGGGATTCGATCGCGATCAGCACCGCAATTCCGATGAACACGGCGTACGACAGCATGGAAAAAAGTGGAACATAACGCACCATTTTGACCCAAACATGCGGGTGCTGATCGTTGAACGACACGAGCGAAACATACAGGGCCCAGATCAAAACCAAGCTGAAGCCGTTGCCCGCGAAGACGCACCCCACGTTGATCGGCTTTCTCGCCGAGACCCGAACGACGAGCACCTTTGCGGCGACTTGGAAGGCGAATGCGAACAAGAGCACCGCCAACAAGTTGCCATGCATGCGATAGGAATTGAGGCTCATCGAAATTTCGATAACGCTGCCGAAGGCAACCCAAGCCGGTGATGCGATGACATTGGAAAACACGGAAGTCCGCAACGCGTGTTTCTCGACCCCCGAGCAGGTCACAAATGGACGCTCAAGAACGCTCGCCAAGGCGACAATCGCAAGGTAACAGCTCGCTTCTATCTGCATCTTGAGAGGCGCCTATCGATTCGTCGGCTTCTGGACGGCTAGTTCTCAAAAGACGACGGAGTGGTAACGGCAACTGGGAATGCTTCCTTGTATCCCAGTGGTTGAATGAACGGTCCGTTTCGAATTTGACCGTAATACACCCCGAATCCGTCGTGGTTCAGTCGAACATCCGAATGCCACGTTTTCCCGCTCGCCGAGTCAACCCATGAGAAATCGACTCGGTAGGCATCAGCCTTAGCCGAATAGCGAACATCTTTCACCGTGGTCGTCATCGTCCCGAGTGTGGTGCTCTTCTCAAATTGCCGAGCGACTTCCTTGGGAGACAGGGGCTGCTGCGACGCGAGGTCTTGTTTCAACCGTGTGACCTGACGATTCATGATCACGGTATTGGCCGCGAGCGCGCCAATCGCGATCCACAGCAACAAAGTACCGATTGAAAATTGAAATCGTCGGGGCACAGGCGTTTGCGATGGGTTAGCCTCGTCGATCATGTCTTAGATCCAATGTGTCATTCATGGTTTCCAACTAACGATAACGATGCGCTGGCAGGGGCGAAAGATCTGACCACTACATCCCAAGCAGACTGACGGAAAGACAAGCCCATGCGCCGTCTCCTCCATTGCACGTTCTGGCTCATTCTCCAGAGTAATTAGACCGACATCCCGAAGGGATCAAAGCGAGTAGCCGGAGGTCAGCGCAGCGTCACCTCCGGACCAGACACCCGATCCACCCCACGACCACGGACGGGGTCGCAGCAAATTCCAGCAAACCCGTCGCACGGGTCAGCGAGCGAAGCAAAGTGACCGCTACCCCAGGATACGAATGCCCAGGGGACGTCGATTGTATTACTGACGAATTACTCGCCGTACCGCGTTGTGGGAACGACTCGCGAGCGGCAACCGCTCCTGCGGCCCGCACGCCAGCGGCGTGCCACATCAAAGCTTGGGGTCGCGCCCGCGCACCCCAAGTTCCTGTCGCCAACAGGCCTCCAACCCCAACGGGGTTGAACCGAGCAACACGGTTCGTCTGATTCACGCCGCCGTTTGCGCACCCCGGATTGTGCCGCGCCGTTTGTTGAACCCCGTTGGGGTTCCCCTGTCCTCTGCGCTCCCACCCGGAGTGCGCTTCGCGACTCCGGGCTTTGTTGTGGCACCGCTCTGCGGTGTGCACCGCAGAGCGGTGCCTGCCCAAGAGTCGCTCAGTGATACAATCGACGTCCCGCGGACTGCACGACAAGTAGATGGTTCAGCACCCTACATTTTGGGATGCGGCAGGTGCGACCGAAACAGTTTCAGTAGCGACTTCGCGTGGTCATCGTTGACAAATCCGTACCAGCCATGAGCATGCCGTTTCTTCTCCGAATCGTACCGAGGAACGTAGAAGTTCTGGCATTCCCAGCAAACGGTTGTTTCGAACAGCAAATCATCACCGCGGTACAGTCGGAACCCGTAAACGGGGAGGTGGCAGAACGCACCACCAAGACGATCGAAGGTCATCGACTGCCATGCCATCCGTAGTTTGTCGCAGTCGGGTCCCGTGATCGAAACGTGAGCATGGATGTCCGCGTCTATGCCGTAAGGGTGCACCGGAAACGTCTTGCCAGTCGGCTTGCGTTTCGGTGTCTCTTCGCTGAAAGGATCCCGTTTGGGTAAGGATACCGCATACAACTCGACCCGATCGAACCGCGGAAGCGCATCGGTGTGGGCAAGCGACAACATCCGCTCATACGGTGTCTCACCATCAGGATGTAACGGCGTCCATTCCGATTCAGTGTTGGAATCGTCTTGGTCGGAACCAAATGGATTCGCGTCCTGCGATTGCGCAAGCGTCAGCGAGGTGAGCAGGACAAATAGGGTCAGTAGTGGTCGCGTCATAAGTTAGCGTTGGTCCGCAAACAGCTCAAACAATTCAGTCTTAACTTCTGTGCCTCCGCTTAGCTTGCCGAGACTCGATAGGATTGCTTGGCTCAGTTTCGCAGGGACGCGATCAGTCATCAGCAAGACTGCGCGTTCGTTATCAAACGCAACGGCAAGGTGGTGAGTGGTTGGCTGGTTGAACTCGTTGCGATTCTTTGTGGAGATCAGCACTTCGGAAACACCAGCGTTTCGAAGGCCATTCGAAATCGCGAGTAGTTGTGGGGTAGTCGACGTGGGAGAGCAGGACACGAGTGCACGCGGCTTTTGGCCATCAAGATTGACCAGAACGCGAAATCCCTGTGGGATTCGGTCTTCGGCGTGGGTGATCGATGCCGCAATCAGCAACGCGACCAGCCCCGTGGCGGCCGCAGGGAGTGACAAGGTTTTCATCGTCTCTTCTCCGGAGAAGTTTCAAACGAATAGAAGGCCCCGTGTTCGAATTGTGCAACGAATTGCGATCTATCCGCGTCCCCGGAGGGTCGGAAATGGATCACGATGCAAAATGCTTTCAGCCTCAGGCGGGCCAATGATGGATCTCGATTAGAACGGATCCCGACAGAGGGTGCCAGCGTTCTTATCCCAAGCGAACTCGATCAGGGCCCGGTCCACGACATGGTTCTGTGTCATTCCCTCAGCGGACGCGACCGTACACAAGAACCATTCGCTCCAGATAAATTTCATCTGTCACCACCGAGACCTGTCGTACCAGTTTGTCATCGATCAGCCTCAAGCTGTCACAAACCTTGGTGTCGCCGTCGTCATATCGCAATGCGGACGCGTCCATTGCATTCGTCATTGCCCAGTCCGGTACGCCTGCTGGTTCAAGGATCGTGAGTCCATCACGGTCGACGACTGTACCTGTCATGGGGACGTAAGCGTTTACTTGAACGCCGCTGATGTCGAACATCAAGGCATCGAATTCGATCGTCTCCTCAGAAAACTCGCTGCCTTGTATTTTCATCACCAACCCGGCCATCGGAACGGCATCAGGAATCTGTGCATCGCCGTTGCCGCGGAGCCACGCCTGAATCTTGGCCAAACAAGCGGTATCCTCGTCGTCACCCCAGGGAATCTCATCGACGAGATGGTGATACTGCTCGAGTTGCCATTCGCCATTCATTGACGCGATCGACATCGAAAGATTCCTGGATGCAATAGAACGCAGAATGGTAACGATCACGTGGTCGCCGCGAACGACGCACCACTTCCAGAGAAATCAAGCCGGCGGCTAGCGTGCTTCCGCTGGTTCGGAACGCGGACTGTCGTCATCGGTTTTACGACGTAACACCAGCACGGATAAACGCGATCCGCTCGGTGCCTCAAATTTATTTGGTCGCTCAACGGTCGAATCGCTCGGCAAGCAGAGCCGCAGCGTCTCACCTTTCATCTCGTAGATGCAGTGGAGGATCGATCCCTTGGGTGCCTTGCCCTGAGTCTCAATGGTGACCAGCCTCATTCCCTTGGGTTGAACCATCGGCTGAAGGGTGAATCGGTACGTGTAATCGGGAGTACCGAAGCCCGTCATGGTCATCACGTCGCCGGAAAATTTGATCACCAGGTCGCTCAGTCCCTTCTTTCGCAGGACTTCGCCCAACGGCCGCCCGTTCGTTTCACCGCTCGACAAGGCCCATACGCCTTGCAAACGCGACTTGTCATCGGTTGACTCGTCTGCGTGAGCGGCGGCGCTGACGAAGAACACGATGCAGACCAAGGCGACTTTCACAGCAATTTCCATTTTAAGTCTCTCTTCAGTGCCGAACGACCACCGCTTACCGCGGCAAGGCGAACGACATTCGGTCTTCGATTGACGCCAACTCTGTGTCAGCGAGGGCGGACGGGACGGTTCTCGCGTCCGGTGACGAGAACAGCCTGAACGATTGTCAGTGACGAACACTGTACTCGATCGCTATCGCTGAGGGAAATTCCAGCCTCCCCATCTCCAGCCGACATGCCCGTCGTCAGTCGTCGTTGACATCGTCGGGCACCGACCCAGCGCAGCCACGTCGACCGCCCGCCAACCCTACGAGGATCGACGTGATGCCACGCCAATCCGCCGACGCGAGGTCTCCATCCCGGAGGGATCCCAGC